>JACQHU010000108.1 GCA_016198805.1 Armatimonadota bacterium | reverse complement strand
TACTTTCCGCGCGACTTCCTGCTGGTCATCGACGAGAGCCACGTGACCATCCCGCAGGTCAAGGGGATGCTGGAAGGCGACCGGTCGCGCAAGAAGAACCTGGTGGACTTCGGCTTCCGGCTGCCCTCGGCGTGCGATAACCGGCCCCTGTCCTGGGAGGAGTTCGAGTCCCTCCTCCCTCAGGCGGTGTTGGTGTCGGCCACGCCCGGGCCCCACGAACTGGAGGTCAGCACCAGGGTGGTCGAGCAGGTCGTGCGGCCGACCGGGCTGGTTGACCCCTACGTCGAGGTGCGCCCCGCGAAGGGGCAGGTCGACGACCTGATCGCCGAGATCAAGACCCAGGTGGCCAAGACCGAGCGCGCGCTGGTCACGACCCTGACCAAGCGGATGGCCGAGGACCTCAGCGCCTACCTCCAGGAACTCGACTTCAAAGTCCATTACCTGCACGCGGAGATCGACACGCTGCAGCGAGTGCAGATCCTCAAGGACCTGCGCCTGGGCACCTACGACGTGATCGTCGGGATCAACCTCTTGCGGGAAGGCCTGGACCTGCCGGAAGTGTCCCTGGTGGCGATCCTGGACGCCGATCGGGAAGGGTATCTCCGGTCGGAGACGGCGCTGATTCAGACTATGGGTCGGGCGGCGCGGCACATCTCGGGTCGCGTCATCCTCTACGCGGACGAGGTCACCGAGTCCATGCGCCGGGCGATCGCCGAGACCAACCGCCGGCGCGCCATTCAACTGCGCTACAACGAAGAGCATGGGATCACGCCGGCATCGATCGTCAAGCCGATCCGGGATCTGATTGACCTGCAACAGGTCTCGGAGGAGATCGAGGGCTACCAGCCATCGACGGAGATTCTGACGGCCGAGGAACTGATCAAGCTGGCCGAGACGCAGCGGGCCAAGGTTCCCTGGGATGTGGCGCGTCTCTTGATGCTCTCTCCGGCGGAGCTGGAGCAGACCATCGAGGCGCTGGAGCGCGCCATGCGGAAGGCGGCGGCGGACCTGCAGTTCGAGAAGGCGGCCGTCTTGCGGGACCAGATCGTCGAGTTGCGCAAGGGCCTGGGCGAGCCGTTCTTCGCCCCCGCCGGCCGCGGGCGGGCGGCGACTGCCGGAGGCCGGGGCCGCCGGGCCGGGGCCCCCAGAGGGCGATACCCCCGCCGCCGATAGAACGGGTGGGTGCGGAAGGATGACGATGCCGAACGCGCCCAATACCGTGCGGGGGTGCGGCTGTGGAGAATGAGCAGCAGATGACACTGGATGATCTTGCGGCCTTGGTGTCGCGGGGCTTCAGCGATATGGCGGAGCAGTTCGCCGGTCTGCGGGGAGAGGTTACTGATCTGAAGGCTCAGGTCAATGGCCTCCGCCACGAAGTGACGGGTTTGCGGGTGGAGCTGACGGGCTTCCGGGCCGAGGTGGAGCGGCGATTCGAGGGAGTCGCAGGTCAGTTCTCCGCGGTAGGGAGCCGCTTCGATCGGGTTGAGCGCGATCTAGCGGAGGTCAAGTATCTTCTCACCGATGTCGTGCGGCGGGATGAGTTCCTCGACCTTAAGCAGCGGGTCGAGGTTGTCGAGCGTCATCTTGGAATCAGGTCCTGAGGCGCGGATGGGAGAGATTCGCTCGTGTAATTGCTTCCCTGACGACGGCACGGAGCTGCGAGCGTTCCCGTGGTGGACGGCGCGGTTCAACTACCGCCAGGACTACCCCGGGAAAGTCTTTCTGGCCCTGCGGCGCCATGAAGAAGATGTGCTGGCGCTTGCGGCAGAGGAGCGCGAAGAAGTCTGGGAGGCGGCAGGAGTGGTCCGTGCGGCCATCGACCGGGTGTTGCAGCCTGACTGGTGGAACTACATGTTCCTGGGCAATGCGGTCCGGCATGTGCACCTGCACATGATCCCCCGGTATGCTGGTCCCCGAACGATTCAGGGCTGGGAGTTCCGGGATCGGCACTGGGGGTCGCTGCATGCCAGGCAGCCAGAGCCTCCCGAGGAGGTGTTTCGATGGCTCCTTGCCCGGGTCAAGCAGGCACTTGCGGTCTGAGTGATGCGGAGGAAGGGATCACGGATGCCCACGCTGCGCCGCATCCCCTACATCACGCTGTGGGCGCGGAATTTCCAGGCAACGGTGCGCTTCTATCGCGATGTCCTCGGGCTGCCCGTCGAGTACGAGGACGAGAGCTTCGTCCAGTTTGCCACCGAAGGCACGAGGCTGTACGTCCACAGCATGAGGGAGGCGCCGCCACTTCGCCCGCACACCGTGGAGATCCACTTCGAGGTCCCCGACGTGGACACGGCCGCGGCGGCCTTGCGGGAGAAGGGCGTGGCGTTCGAGCAGCCGCCGCAGAACATGCCGTGGGGCACCCGCCAGGCCTGGTGCCGTGATCCCGAGGGCTACATGGTAGAATTGGTCGGCCCGCTGAAGGCGGGGAGCCGACCGCCGAGCACTAGCGGTGCTGGATATTACCGATGCCACTTGATCGCATCATCGTTCGCGGCGCCCGCGAGCACAACCTGAAGGGCATCACCGTCGAGATCCCCCGGGACCGGCTGGTGGTCCTGACGGGGATCTCCGGGTCCGGCAAGTCGTCCCTGGCGTTCGACACGATCTACGCCGAAGGCCAGCGGAAGTATGTCGAGTCGCTCTCCGCCTACGCCCGCCAGTTCCTCGGCCTGATGGAGAAACCCGATGTGGACGGCATCGACGGCCTTTCGCCGGCGGTCTCCATCGACCAGAAGGGCGCGCCCCGAAATCCCCGCTCCACGGTGGGCACGGTGACCGAGGTCTACGACTACGTGCGCCTCCTCTACGCCCGGATCGGCGTGCCGCACTGTCCGAAGTGCGGCCGGCCGATCAGCCGGCAAACGCGCGAGCAGATCGTCGATCAGGTCCTGGGGCTGGGCCAGGGGACGCGGGTCCAGGTGCTGGGGCCGATCGTCCGCGGGCGGAAAGGCGAGTACCGGCAGCTCTTCGACGACCTGCGCCGGCAGGGGTTCGCCCGCGTGCGTGCCGACGGCCTGGTGTACGACCTGTCGGAGGAGATCCCGCTGGACAAGAACCGCAAGCACAACATCGAGGTGGTCGTCGACCGGCTGGTCGTCCACCCCGAGGTGCGCTCGCGCCTGGCCGACTCGGTGGAGACGGGGCTGAAGCTCGGCCAGGGTATCGTCTACATCGATGTCGTTCCCGACGGGGAGGCGGCTGGTGCCCGCCCCGCCTCCGCCGACCGGCGCGGGACGGCGTCTGGGGCCGGCGCCGCCGGGTCGGGCAACGGCCTGCTGATCTTCAGCCAGCAGTTCGCCTGCCCGGAGGATGGGATCAGCCTGCCGGAGATTGAGCCGCGCGTCTTCTCGTTCAACAGCCCGTACGGCGCCTGCCCAACCTGCACGGGGCTCGGGTTCAAACAGGAGCTCGATCCGGACCTGGTGCTGGACCGCGACAAGAGCCTGCTGGACGGCGCGGTGATGCCGTGGGCCGCCTCGACTAGCGAGTACTACCAGGAACTCCTGCAGTCGCTGGCCGCCCACTATAAGGTCGATATGAAGACGGCGGTGCGGAAGCTCCCGAAGGCGTTCGTTGACGTGCTGCTGCACGGGTCGGACGAGCCTGTCCGGATCCGCTACCACAACAAATGGGGTGTGCTGCGCAGCTATGAGACGGCCTTCGAGGGCGTGCTCAACCAGCTCCAGCGCCGGTACAAGGAGACCGACTCCGAGTACATCCGCGAGGAGATCGAGCAGTACATGACCAGCGCGCCGTGTCCCGACTGCCACGGCACACGGCTCAAGCCTGAATCGCTCAGCGTCAAGGTCGGCGGCAAGACCATCGCGGAGGCGACGGCGCTGACCGTCCGGCAGGCGCTGGAGTTTTTTTCGACGTTGCAGCTGTCGGACCGCGAGGGCCTCATCGCCGGCCAGATCCTCAAGGAGATCCGTGCCCGGCTGGGCTTCATGGTCAACGTGGGCCTGGACTACCTGACGCTAGACCGGACGGCCACCACGCTGTCAGGCGGCGAGGCCCAGCGCATCCGCCTGGCCACCCAGATCGGCAGCGGGCTGATGGGGGTGCTGTACGTGCTCGATGAGCCCAGCGTGGGGCTCCACCAGCGTGACAACCGCCGCCTGATCAACACGCTTGCGGGTCTGCGCGATCTGGGCAACACGATCCTGGTGGTCGAACACGACGAGGAGACGATCCGCTCGGCGGACTGGGTGGTGGACATCGGGCCCGGGGCCGGGGCCGACGGGGGACACGTCGTGGTCGCCGGCCCGCCGGCGGCGGTGGCGCGGCATCCGGAGTCGATTACCGGACAGTACCTCTCCGGCAGGCGGCGCATCCCCATCCCGGCGCGGCGGCGTCCCGGGTCGGGCCAGTTCCTGGTCGTGCGCGCCGCGCGTCAGCACAACCTCAAGGGGATCGACGTCCGGATTCCGCTCGGGAAGTTCGTGGCCGTCACCGGCGTCTCGGGATCCGGGAAGTCGACCCTGATCGATGAGATTCTCTACCGCGCCCTGACCAACCGCCTGTACGGCACGCGCATCCGGGCGGGCGCCCACGACCGCATCGACGGCGTCGCGCACATCGACAAGGTGATCGAGATCGATCAGTCGCCGATCGGCCGCACGCCGCGGAGCAACCCGGCCACCTACACCAAGACCTTCGATCTCGTCCGCGACCTGTTCGCGCAGACGTCCGAAGCCCGGATGCGCGGCTTCGGCCCCGGGCGGTTCTCGTTCAACGTCCGGGGCGGGCGGTGCGAGGCCTGCGAGGGCGACGGCATCGTCCGCATCGAGATGCACTTCCTCCCCGACGTCTATGTCCCGTGCGAGGTGTGCAAGGGCAAGCGGTACAACCGGGAAACCCTGGAGGTGACGTACCGGGCGAAGAACATCAACGAAGTCCTGGAGATGACGGTGAGCGAGGCCTTGACCTTCTTCGAGGCCATCCCGCGGATCCGGCGGAAACTCCAAACCCTCGACGATGTCGGGCTCGGGTACATCAAGCTAGGGCAGCCCGCCACGACGCTGTCGGGCGGCGAGGCCCAGCGTGTCAAACTGGCCGCGGAGCTCTCACGACGCCCTACCGGCCGCACCGTGTACATCCTCGATGAGCCCACGGTCGGCCTGCACTTCGCCGACGTCGAGCGCCTGCTGGGTGTGCTCCACCGCCTGGTCGACGCCGGCAACACCGTCATCGTGATCGAGCTCACCCTGGACATCATCCAGACCGACGTCTGGATCATCGTCCTGGGCCCCGTGGGCGGCGTGTACGGCGGCGAGGTCATCGCCGAGGGGACCCCGGAGGATGTGGCGCGGGTCGAGCGCTCCTACACCGGCCAGTTCCTCCGGCGGGTCCTGCGCGACGGCGCAGCCCGGCCCGCGGGTCCCGGCGGGTCACGGGTCCCCGCGCCCCATGCAGCGACCGCCTCCCGGCGGGCGCGCCGGTCGTCGGCGCGTCGCTAGACAGTCCCATGACATCCGAGGCTCTGCGCACGACCCTGAGGCTGCTCCCGCCGCGGCCCGGGGTCTATCTGATGAAGGACGGCGCCGGCCGTGTGCTCTACGTCGGCAAAGCCGCGTCGCTGCGCTCGCGCGTCCGCCAGTACTTCCAGGATCCCGAGGCGCAGGCCAACCCACGGCTGCGGCTGCTGGTGCCCAGGATCGCGGACGTCGACACCATCGTCACGGCCAACGAGGTCGAGGCCCTCATTCTGGAGACGAACCTCATCAAGCAGCACCAGCCGCCCTTCAACATCAGGATGGCGGACGACAAGGCCTACCCGTACATCAAGCTGACCAACGAACCGTTCCCCAAGATCATCATGACGCGCAAGGTTCTGCGGGACGGCGCCCGGTATTTCGGGCCCTACCCCTACCACGAGCCCAAGCTGGTCGGCCGGACGATTCGCACCATCCGCAAGCTGTTCAAACTCCGCACGTGCACCATCGAGATCACCCGCGACCTGCCGCGGCCGTGCCTGGATTACGACATGGGCCTGTGCTCCGCCCCCTGCGTCGCGTGGGGCGCCACCGGGGACGCCTATCAGGAGCAGGTGCGCCAGGCCGCGCTCTTCCTGGAGGGCCGCCAGACGTCTCTGCTGGACGAGTTGCGCGCCGAGATGGCCGCGGCGGCGGGGGCGATGGCCTACGAGCGGGCGGCGCAGCTGCGGGACCAGATCCAGGCCATGGAGGCGATTGCCGAACGGCAGCGGATCGCCAGCGTGGAGCTGGAGGATCGTGACATCGCGGCGGCGGCGATCTCCGGTGATCTGGCGTGCGTCGAACTCATCACCATCCGGGCCGGCCGCATCCAGGACCAGCAGCATGTGTTGCTCACGGGGACACGCGGCCTGGAGCCCGGAGAGATCCTCTCCCAGGTCCTGGCCCGCCACTACGCGGACCTC
>JACQHU010000112.1 GCA_016198805.1 Armatimonadota bacterium | reverse complement strand
GGCCTGCACGGCGTGCACGGTGCAGTAGTCGAACTCGATCCCCTGGCCGATGCGGATCGGCCCCGATCCCAGCACCACGGCGGTCCGGGTCTGGGCGCGCGGGACCTCGTCCTCATCCTCGTAGGTGCTGTAGAAGTAGGGCGTGCGCGCCGGGAACTCGCCGGCGCACGTGTCGACACTCTTGTAGGTGGGCCGCAGGCCGGCCGCCTCGCGGCGCGCGCGGACATCCCGGGGCGTCAGGCCCGCGACATGGGCGATCGCGCGGTCGTCAAAGCCGCAGCGCAGCAGGCGGCGCAGCGTCTCGGCATCCAGGCGCTCGGGGCCCGCGGCGGCCTCCCGCTCGGCCGCGACGATGCGGGCGATCCCGCTGACGAAGAAGGGATCGATCCCGCTGGATGCGGCCAAGGCGGCCACCGTCGCGCCGCGCCGCAGCGCCTCCGCCAGGGCGAAGAGGCGGTGCTCGTGCGGGGTGCGGATCCGCGCCCACACCTCGTTGTCGGACCACGTCTCCACCAGGCGGTGCCAGAGCCCGACCGCGCCGACGTCCAGCGAGCGGACGCCCTTCAGCAGCGCCTCCTCGAACGTGCGCCCCAGCGCCAGGGTCTCGCCGGTGGACTTCATCTGCGTGCCCAGGGTCCGGTCGACGCCCGGGAACTTGTCGAACGGCCAGCGCGGGATCTTGACGACGATGTAGTCCAGCGCCGGTTCGAAGCATGCGGTCCCGCCGGTGATGGCATTGGTGATCTCGTCCAGCCGCTGTCCCAGCGCGATCTTGGCTGCCACGCGCGCAATCGGGTAGCCGGTCGCCTTGCTGGCCAGCGCGCTGGACCGGCTGACGCGCGGATTCACCTCGATGACATAGTACCGCCCGCCGGTGGGGTCGGCCGGATCCACCGCGAACTGCACGTTGCAGGCTCCCCGAATGTCCAGCCCGCGCACAATCCGGATCGCCGCCGTCCGCAGTCGGTGATACGCCCGGTCGGTCAGGGTCTGGCTGGGCGCGACGACGATGGAATCGCCGGTGTGGACGCCCATCGGATCGACGTTCTCCATGTTGCAGACCGTGATGGCGTTGTCCGCGGCGTCGCGCAGGACCTCGTACTCGATCTCCTTCCAGCCGGCGATGCTCTTCTCGACCAGCACCTGGCCGATGCGGCTCAGGCTGAGGCCGCGCCGCGCCACCGCCCGGACCTCGTCCACCGACATCGCGATGCCGCCTCCGCTCCCGCCGAGCGTGTAGGCGGGCCGCACGACGACCGCCAGTCCCAGGCGTCCGGCGACCCGGACCGCCTCTTCGACCGACCCCACGGTCTCCGACGGCGGCAGGGGCTCGCCCAGCGCCGCCATGGTGGCTTTGAACAGCGCGCGGTCTTCGGCGCGGGCGACGGCGTCCAGCGGCGTCCCAAGCACCCGCACGTCGTACCGCTCCAGCACGCCGAGGTCGTGCAGCGCCACCGCCAGGTTGAGCCCGGTCTGCCCGCCCATGGTGGCCAGCAGGCCACCGGGCCGCTCCCGCGCGATGATCTCGCCCACGACCTCCGGGATCAGCGGCTCGATGTAGACCCGGTCGGCGACCTCCGCGTCGGTCATGATCGTGGCCGGGTTGCTGTTGACCAGCACGACCTCCAGCCCGGCCTCGCGCAGCGCCCGGCACGCCTGCGTCCCGGAGTAGTCGAACTCGGCGGCCTGGCCGATGATGATGGGCCCCGACCCGATGATCAGGACCTTCGAGAGGTCGGCGGGGGGCTCACCCACGGGCGCGGACCATGTCCAGGAAGCGGTCGAACAGATGCGCGGAGTCCTGCGGTCCGGGGCGGCCTTCAGGATGATACTGGATCGAGAACACCGGCAGACGGCGGTGCCGCATCCCTTCCACGGTGCCGTCGTGGAGGTTGTGGTGGGTGACCTCGAACCCGGTGCCCGCCAGCGACGCCTCCTCGACCGCATAGCCGTGGTTCTGCGTGGTGATGGCCACGCGGCCGGTGGTCTCGTCGCGCACGGGATGATTCGAGCCGCGGTGCCCGAACGGCAGTTTGAACGTGCGGGCTCCGGCGGCAATGGCCAGGATCTGGTGTCCCAGGCAGATGCCCATGACCGGCATCTCCTCCCAGAGCGCGGCCACCTGCCGGGCGATCGATCCCAGCCGCGCCGGGTCCCCGGGCCCGTTGGACACGATCAGCCCCTGCGTGCCGACCGCGCGGATGTCGTCCGCGGTGGCGTTGTGCGGGAAGATGGTGACGTCACAGCCGCGGGCGCGCAGGTGACGGACGATACCCTGCTTCGCGCCGCAGTCCAACACCACGATCCGCGGCCCATCGGCCGGATGGCGGATGACCTCCGGCGTCGACACCTGCGCCACGAGATCGATCTCCCCCAGGTCGGGCAACGCCCGCGCCCTGGCCACCAGGTCGCCGGGCGACTCGTGGTCGGTGGAGAGGATCCCGCGCCTGACCCCGCCCGCGCGCAGGTGACGCACCAGGCGCCGCGTGTCCACGCCCGCGATGCCCACGACGCCCCACGCCCGGAGGTAGGCGTCCAGCCCATCACGTCCGGCGGGCGCGTCGGAGGGGGCGGCCCACCGGACCACAAATCCTGCGGCCTGCGGTTGGGTCGATTCCAACGAAGCGTCGCTGAAGCCGTAGTTGCCGATCAGGGGATAGGCCATGACGACGATCTGGCCGCGGTACGAGGGATCGCTGAGCACTTCCTGATAGCCGGTGAGGCTGGTGGTGAAGACGACCTCGCCGCCGGCGGAGCCTGCCGCGCCCATCGCCTCACTGCTCATGACCAGCCCGTCGTCCAGCGCCAGGGTGGCGCGCACGCCGCACCTCCTCCGGTTTGAATAAACATACCAAAATGGGAATAAATATGCAATAGCGTCATAACGCCCGGGGATTGAGATCGCAGTTCGAACCACGGCAGGATAGAGGTCCGGTCTGGGCAAAGACGAATGGCTTACTCGACCTGCTGACAGTCTTGAATCCAAAGGTAGCAAGAGACCCTATGCCGTCGATTCGCACTACGACCATGAGGGTTGGTATGTTGTCTGGCGGTACCTCGTTGATCC
>JACQHU010000105.1 GCA_016198805.1 Armatimonadota bacterium | reverse complement strand
TGGCGCTACGAAGCGCTATGCTCACAACGCCGGCAGCGCAAAAGGCAGGAGTCATCGTCCCGTCAAAGACGATGCAGGAGTTGGTACGAGCGCTGAGCGGGACCGAGGGCGAAGTGGAAATTGCGCTCGCGGAAAATCAGGTGTTGTTTTCTCTGCCCGCCGCGCGACTTGTGAGTCGCCTGATTCCGGGACCGTTTCCTAACTATCAGCAAGTCATCCCCCAGGGATACAAGCAACGTGTAACGGTTGGCACGGAGCGCCTGCTGAGTGCAGTTCGGCGAATTGCGATCACTGCCCGTGATTCTGCAAACGTCGTGCGCCTACAGGCGAGCGAGAACGTGTTGACCCTCGCGTCAAACACCCCGGAATATGGCCGTTCTGAAGAAACCATAGAAGTGAGCGTCGAAGGAGAGTCTGTGCCAACGGCGTTTAACGCGCGGTATTTACTGGACTGCCTCACGGTCCTGGAAGCCGACGAGGTGACGCTGGAACTCACGGGCCCGCTGAGTCCCGGTGCACTGCGTCCGGTAGGGCAGAGTGACTATACGTACATTCTGGCGCCGGTACGTGTTGCCGCGTAGACGCACGGTCCCGATTCGCACGGCGCGTATTACCTTGACCGCATTGCTCAAATGGGCAGGAGTGGTCGCGACCGGCGGGGAGGCAAAAACGTTAATCCAATCGCGGCGGATTCTTGTGAATGGCCAGGTGGAACTCCGGCGCGGCCGGAAAATCGTCCCGGGGGATCTGGTGGCAGTGATTGGTGGCCCGGCGCTTGCCGTGGTGAGAAGCGACGATGCTCCGCCTGCGACGACTCTGGCTTCGGAGCTTTCGTAACTATGAGCGCGCCGAAGTGGTGTTCGACGAAGGCATCAGCGCGTTTGTCGGGGCGAATGGACAAGGAAAATCGAACCTGTTGGAAGCCGTGTATCTGGTCGCAACAGGCCGCTCGCACCGGACAGCGCAGGAGATGGAGGCGATCCGCTTTGCGGAGACGAGCGCGCGAGTCCGCGCACTGGTGTCCCGACGGGGGCGAGACGAAGAGCTGGAGGTGACACTTTCGGCAAACGAGGGACAATCGACGACGCAGATGCGCGTGAATGGCGTGCCCACAACGCGGGGGGACATACTGGGAAGACTTCCGGTCGTGTTGGCGGCGCCGTGGGACCTCGAGGGAGTACGGGGTCCGGCGAGCGGCCGCCGGCGTCTGATGGACGGTGCGCTGGCTCAACTCAGCCCCGCGTATTATTTTGCGCTGCACCGGTATTACCGGGTCATAAGCCAGCGCAACGCGGCCTTGCGGACTCGTCCGCAGGCCAACCTTGAGCCCTGGGATGCGCAGATGGTGGCGCTGGGCGTGCGTCTGACGGCAGCCCGGGCTGACTACATGCAGCGGTTAGGCGCGGAAGCACAGGGGTGGTTTAGCCGGCTGGGAGGAACAGGCACCCTCCGGGCGTGTTACCGTCCCGCGTGGCACGGACAAGAAGAAGAAGATATCGCAGGCGAAGCGCGGGCGCAAATTGCACGCCTCCGAGCCGATGAATTCCGACGGGGAGTAACGCTGAGCGGTCCCCACCGGGACGAGGTCGATCTCTTGCTGGATGAGGGACTACTTCGCGCGGGAGGATCGCAGGGGCAATGGCGAACAGCGATGCTTGCGCTACGGCTGGCGGAGCGTGCGGTCATGGCGAGGGAACTAGGAGGCAGCCCGGTGCTGCTGCTTGACGATGCCCTGGGCGAGCTCGACGGTGAGCGTCAGCGGCGCGTGTTGCAGGTCGATCGGGAAGGACAGATCCTCTTGACGGCGACCGCGCTGCCCGAGGGAGAGGCAGAAGCGCGGGTGCGCGTATTCAGCGTGCGCGCGGGAACGGTGGCGGAGGGCGAATGGTCACGCCGGTTCGAACCATCCTGAAGGCGGTCACGCAAACCTGGGGACTGGAACGCGCGGCACGTCTGGCGGCGGCCGCGGAACACTGGGCGGGCGTCGTCGGGCCGGTGTTGGCGGAGAGGAGTGCGCCGGTAGGGTTGCGCGGCGACACGCTGCTCGTAGGGGTTATCCACTCGACGGTCGGGCAGGAAATCCGCTTGCGGCGGACGGCCATTACGAGGAAACTGGCGGCAATCCTGGGGCAAGGAGCGGTTCGTGACGTAACGGTGGTGCCGCGCCGGCGCCTGCGTCAGGGACGGGCGCTCTCGAGGAGGGGGGGCGGGGCCGGGACCGCCCGGCAGGCACGCGAAGGATCCCGGGCAGGTCGTGGACGCGCCGAACAGGCGGAGCGGGCGTAACAGACGAGGAGACCGAGGGTGTTCGTGCACGTGGGAGGCGATGTGGTGGTGGATGTTCGAGAGGTGGTGGCGATTCTTGATGTCCGTCAGCTGGACCGGGCGCCGGATGCCCGGGCGCTCCTGAAGCGGGTTGCGGAGAGGCTCGAAGACCCCGCAGAGATGCATGCGGCCCGGGCTATCGTCGTGACCACTCGGGGGCTGGTTGCGACGCCGACGGCGCCCGCAACCGTTGCAAGACGGATGGCTCATCCGGGGAAACTGGGCGAAGGGGCAAAGGCTAGAAAATAGACAGGATGCGGGTTTTCACCGTTGACACCGGTTTTCACGGGATGATAGAATTCACGGAGGGCATGCGCGGCGTCGCGTGTGCCTGTTCGTTTGATCGGAGCGTGCCTCATGCCTGACACCCCAGCATACACCGCAGAACAGATCCAGGTTTTGGAAGGTCTCGCGGGCGTCCGGCGGCGCCCGGCGATGTATATCGGCAGTACGGGGCCGGACGGGCTCCACCACCTCCTCTATGAGGTGGTCGACAACTCCGTCGACGAGGCTCTGGCCGGCGCGTGCACGCGGATCGACGTGAACCTGCACGCGGACGGGAGCGCCACCGTCCTGGACAACGGCCGGGGTATTCCAGTGGACAATGTTCCGAAGATCGGGAAGCCGGCCGTTGAGGTCGTGCTGACGACGCTGCATGCTGGCGGCAAATTTGGCGGCGGAGGATACAAGATCTCCGGCGGCCTGCACGGCGTTGGCGTGTCGGTGGTCAACGCGCTCTCCGAATGGCTGGAGGTCGAGGTCTACAAGGATGGGCGAATTTACCGGCAGCGGTTTGTCCGCGGGAAGTCCCAGGAGCCGCTACGCAGCGAGCGCGGGGCTCCCCAGCCGAGTGGGACCAGGGTGACGTTCAAGCCGGACCCCGAGATCATGACCGCCAGGGAGTTCTCGTTTGACGTGGTGGCCCGGCGGTTGGAGGACATCGCGTATCTGAATGCGGGTCTGGAGATTCAACTCGTTGATGAGGGGGCAAATCGCAAGGCGGTCATCAAACACACCGGCGGGATCCGCGAGCTCATCGCGACGCTGAACCGCGCGCGATCGAAAATTTCCGACATCATCTACGCCAAGCGGGAACGCGAGGGGGTTGATGTTGAGATCGCCATTCAGTACAACGACTCGTATGTTGAGCACGTGCTGACCTATGTCAATACGATCCCGACGACCGAAGGCGGTACGCACCTGGCGGGATTCCGGTCGGCGTTGACCCGGTCCATCAATGACTATGCCAAGCGGGCAGGGTTGGTGAAGGAGAACGATCCTGCGCTGGCCGGCGAGGACATGCGGGAAGGTCTGACCGCGGTGCTGAGCATTAAACTGGCGGAGCCGCAGTTCGAAGGTCAGACCAAGACCAAACTCGGCAATACGGAAGTCAAGGGCATCGTCGAGTCGGTGGTTGCCAGCGCCATCGAGGAGTTCCTCGTCACGCATCCGCCGGACGCCCGGCGGATTGTGAATAAGGTCCTGACGGCCGCCCGGGCGCGAGAGGCGGCGCGCCAGGCCAGGGAGCTGGTGCGGCGGAAGACGGCGCTGGAGGTCGGAACGTTACCGGGGAAGCTGGCCGACTGCGTGGAGCGCGACCCGAATCTCTGCGAAATCTACATCGTTGAGGGCGAGTCGGCCGGCGGCAGCGCCAAGCAGGGGCGCGACCGACAGTACCAGGCGATTTTGCCGATTCAGGGGAAGATCCTGAACGTCGAGAAGGCGCGCGAGGACAAGATGATCGCCCATGAAGAGATCCGCGCGTTGATCACCGCGCTGGGCACCGGCGTCGGGGAAGAGTTCTCCCTGGAAAAGCGGCGGTATGATCGGATCATCATCATGTGCGACGCGGATGTCGATGGCAACCACATTCGGACGCTCCTGCTGACGTTCTTTTATCGATACATGCGGCAGTTGATCGAGCATGGGAAGGTGTACATTGCCCAGCCCCCACTGTACCTGATCAAGAACGGCAAAGACCGCCGGTACGCGTACGCAGAGGGAGAGCGGCAGGTGCTGTTACAGGCGCTGGAGCGGAAGGGCGTGAAGGTGGAGGTCCAGCGGTACAAGGGGTTGGGGGAGATGAACCCCGAGCAACTCTGGGAAACCACGATGAACCCCGCTACGCGAACGCTGTTGCGCGTGGAGTTGGAAGACGTCCAGGCAGCGGACGAGGTCTTTCGGACGCTGATGGGCGAAGAGGTCGAACCCCGCCGCCAGTTCATCATCCAGTACGCCCGCGACGTCAAGAACCTGGATATCTAGCCCATGGCCAGCGAGGATCTGAGGATCATCCCCCGGCTCATCGAGGAGGAGATGAAGACCTCCTACCTCGATTACGCCATGTCCGTCATTGTGAGCCGAGCCCTGCCCGACGTGCGGGACGGGCTCAAGCCGGTGCAGCGGCGCATCCTGTTCGCCATGGCGGAGTTGGGGTTGAGGCCCGACTCGCCGCACCGGAAGTGCGCCCGGATCGTCGGGGAGGTGCTCGGAAAACTGCACCCGCACGGCGAGATTCCGGTCTACGACGCGCTGGTGCGGATGGCGCAGGAGTGGTCGTTCCGGTACCGGCTGGTGGATGGTCAGGGCAACTTTGGGAGCATCGACGGCGACGCACCGGCTGCCATGCGGTACACAGAAGCGCGCATGGCGTCGGTCGCCGCGGAGCTGCTGGCCGACATCGACAGAGAGACGGTCCTCTTCGTTCCCAACTTTGACGAGAGCATGAAGGAACCGGTGGTCTTGCCGGCGCGTCTCCCGAACCTGTTGATCAATGGGGCCAGCGGCATCGCCGTTGGGATGGCCACCAACATTCCACCGCACAATCTGGGCGAGATCGTGGATGCGCTGGTGGCGCTCATCGACAACCCGAAGACGTCGGTGGAGGACATGCTGAAGATCGTCAAGGGTCCGGACTTCCCGACCGGCGGTGTGATCCTCGGACGGGAAGGCATTCAGGCGGCCTATACGACCGGTCGAGGGAGTATCGCGGTCCAGGCCAAGACCACGTTCGAGGAGCTGCGGGGCGGTCGTGTGGCTATCGTGGTGACCGAGATTCCGTTCATGGTCAGCAAGGCCGCGTTGATTCAGCGTATTGCCGAACTGGTGCGGCAGAAGAAACTGCAGGGGATCGGGGATCTCCGCGATGAGTCCGACCGGAGGGGTCTGCGGGTGGTGATCGAGCTGCGGCGGGACGCCAATCCCCAGATTGTCCGGAACCAATTGTTCAAGCACGCCCAGATGCAGACCACGTTCGGGGCGATCCTCCTGGCGCTGGTGGAAGGCGCGCCCAAGCAGTTGACCCTGAAGGACATGCTGGAGCAGTACCTGGCGCACCGGCGGGATGTCGTCGTCCGGCGCACCCGCTTCGACCTGACGCGCGCCGAGGACCGGGCCCACCTCCTGGAGGGGTTGAAGATCGCCCTGAAGCACCTGGACGACGTCATCGCGCTCATCCGGAAGGCGAAAGATGTCCCGGCGGCACGGAGCGGGCTGATGAAGACCTTCAAGCTAAGCGAGGTCCAGGCCAACGCGATTCTGGAGATGCGGCTGCAGCGGCTGACGGCGCTGGAGCGGGAGAAGATCGAGGACGAGTACAAGGGGCTGCTCAAGGACATTGCGCGGTACAAGGAGATGCTCGCCGACGCGTCGTCGGCGCGTCCGCGGTTGATCATGGCGTCGATCCGTGAGGACCTGCTGGCGATGAAGGAGCGGTACGCGGATGCGCGGCGGACCAGGATCACCGGGAAGGAAGCCGAGGAGTTCGAGGCCGAGGATCTGATCCCCGACTCCGACGTGGTCATTACGCTGACGCGTAATTCCTACATCAAGCGGCAGCCGCTAGAGACCTACCGGTTGCAGCGGCGTGGAACGCGCGGGATCGCCGGGCTGACCACCCGCGAGGAGGACGTGGTCGAACATATGGCGGTGACCACGAACCATGCGTTCCTGCTCTTTTTTACCAACCGCGGGAAGGTGTACCGGATCAAGGCGCACGAGGTGCCGGAAGCCAGCCGGACGGCGCGCGGGCTCCCAGTGGTGAACCTGATCAACATCGCGCAGGGGGAACGGGTCACGGCCATCATCCACGTGCGGTCCTTTGAGGAGGCCGGCGCGCTCTTCATGGTCACGCGCCGGGGGCTGGTGAAGAAAACTGGCCTGATGGAGTTCGTCAACGCCAAACGGGCGGGGATCTTTGCCATCACGCTGGAAGGGGACGACGAACTGATCGGCGTGCGGCATATCCAGAAGGACGCGGAGATGGTGCTGGCCACGGGTGATGGCCGGGTCATTCGGTTCAAAGGCGGCCAGGTGCGTGAGATGGGGCGCACGGCCCGTGGGGTCATCGGTATCAGGCTGCGCGGCGAGGACCGGGTGGTCGGCCTCGCCGACAGCGCAGAGGGCCGCTACCTGCTGACGGTTACCGAGCAGGGGTACGGCAAGCGCACGCCGTTTGCGCAGTACCCGCTGAAACGCCGTGGCGGCATGGGCGTGATCAACATCAAGGTCACCAGGCGCAACGGTCCGGTGGTCGCCGTGCGGGCGGTGGACGACGACGATGAGGCCCTGCTCATCTCGGCGGATGGCATCGTGAACCGCACGACGGTGAAGGAGATCGCCGTGCAGGGCCGGCAGGCTCAAGGCGTGCTCGTCAAGCGCCTTGAGGAGGGCGACCGGGTCGCGGCCGTGGCCCGCGTGCCCGCGAAGGAGTAGGGCTGTGCCCGCTTCCTGGACGCGCTGGGCGCAGGCGCTGGGTGTCATCGGCGGGACGGTGCTATTGCACGAGGTGGCGCACGCCGTCGCGGCGCGGCGGGCCGGCGGCGAAGTCCGGGAGGTCGGGATTGGCTTCGGCCCGACGCTGGTGCGGACCCGGATCGGCGGCGTCACCGTTTCGCTTCGCGCGGTTCCTGTTGGGGGATTTGCCGCGATTGACGTCGATCGCCTTCCGCCCGACCGGCGGATTCCGGTCCTCCTGGCCGGTCCGCTAGCCAACATTGCGGTGGGGTTGATCCTGCGCGGTCTGGCCCGGACCGTGCAGCCGGTGGCCCTGCCCGGTCAGGCCGAGGGGGTTGAAGTCGGCGGACTCCTTGCCGCGCTCTCGATGTTGACGCGGGCCGCGGAGTCCGGGCCGGTGGCCCTGGCCCGGACGGCGGCCACCGTGAATATCAGCGTGGGTCTGGCGAACCTGCTGCCCGTGCTGCCGCTCGATGGCGGACATCTGGCCGTCGCCCAGCTCGAGGCTGCGGGCGCACCCCGATCGACCCTGCTGGCGTTTCGGCAGATCACCACGGCCCTGTTCTTCTGGTTCGCGGCCCGCGTGATGTTTGCCGACCTGGCCCGCCTCAGGCGGGCGCAGGCGTTGTAACCGTCCGGCCGCACGCCCGCGAGCATGAAGACGGTCATCTCCCGACTGGCTGAGAGCGCGCCTCCTGATCCGGCTGCCCTGCCCGTTGAATGGGCGGAGTGGGCCGAGGAACCCGGGCAAAGCATGAGCGTCGAGGAGGCCGGACGGACCCTCGGCAG
Source organism: Armatimonadota bacterium (assembly GCA_016198805.1). GTDB lineage: Bacteria > Sysuimicrobiota > Sysuimicrobiia > Sysuimicrobiales > Humicultoraceae > JACQHU01. The sequence continues at coordinate 1,999 of JACQHU010000105.1, read as the reverse complement.
TCTTCATATCGTGATCGTCGGACGGGATGAGGCCTGGCTGGAAGGGCTGTGGGTTCAGCCGTCGGCGCGGGGCCGCGGCGTGGCCCGGCGGCTTGTGGAGGAAGGCGAGAGGATCGCGCAGGGATATGGTGTGACGATTGTGCGGACGGCGGTTCCCTCGCGGGACTATGCGGCGATGGCCGTCGCGGAGGGCATGGGCTTCCGGCGCCTGGCGGAAGCCAGTGTGGTGCTCGCCGAGATTCAGGCCGGGCCGATCGACCTGCCCTACGAGGCCCAGGTGGTGCCCGCGCGCCTCTCCGATGTGGCGGCGTTCGTGGCGCTGCTCGAGGCGTCTCCGACGATGGCAGCCTGGCGGCGGCTCGTGCCGCTGGGATGGCGCTTCCGGCAACTGGTCCCCGAGTTGATCCGGGGGTTGATCAAGGACGACCGCGTCCTCCGATCCGGTGAGCGCGTGGAAGGCGTGGTGGTGTTTGCGGCGCACGGGGAGGCCGCGGTGGTGTCATTGCTGGACGGTCCGCGCGCGCACCGGCAGGCGCTCTACGGCGCGGTGGCCGAACGCGCGCGGGCCGAGGGGGCCCGGCGCATCGCGCTGTTTGCACCTGACGCCGAAGTCTGGAAAGGCATCCGGGGCGTCTTCGTTCCACATCCGTGGTGCCCGGACGGGCTGGTGGTCGTCGAAAAGCGCCTGGGCAGGAGCCGAACGCATTAAGGGGGAGGACGCATGGACCCGCACGTCGAGCCGTACCTGAAGGTGCTGGAGGATCTCCATGGTCAGATCCTCGAGACCATCGCGCCGCTCAGCGACGAGGAGATCAACCGGCCGATTCCAGGCCTGCAGAATACCATCGGGATTCTCTTGCGGCACCTGGGCGGTTCGGAACGGTACTGGATCGGAGAGGTGGTCGGAGGACAGCCCGCTCAGCGGAACCGCGAGTCTGAGTTTGGTCGTGAGCGGCTGCACAAGGCGGCGTTGCTGGAGGAACTTGAGCGCACGAAGGCGATCACACGAGAGACGCTGGGGCGGCTTCGCGCCACCGACCTGCTGGCAGAGGTCGACGTGCGGCGGACAAGGGGCGTGCGCAAGGAGTCAAGGGCGTTCGCGCTCCTCCACGCCACGCAACATCTCGCCTACCACCTGGGACAGTTGCGCTATCTGGCGAAACTGCTCCCGACCGCCCGGTGAACGTCACGGGGCTTCCCTTGGCCGGGATAACCGGGCGGGATGCGGCGATCAGGCCGGCGGCGCCGCGGCCGACGGGGTCGTCTGCGCCAGGCGGATGTCGCCGCGCGTTGTCCGTACCCGCAGCGTGGCCTCGGGCGCGCCCAGGATGCCAGAGACGTGGCACGCGTCGGCGCTGGCCGCCTGGAGCGGCAGGCGCGACGAGATGTCCCCCGAAACCGTTGTGGCGTCGAGACGGCAGTGGACCTCGGGCCCCAGCACCACGCGGACGTCGCCATTGATCGTATGCATGTCAGCCGTCCCGCCGGGAGCCATCCGCTCCAGCATCAGCGTCATATCACCGCGCACCGTTGAGGCGTCCAGTCGCCGAACGGTATGCGCGCGCAGGGTGATGTTGCCGCGTTTCGTGGTCACGGCGATGTCACCGGAGGCGTGGCCGACCGCGATGTCACCGCGGATGATCTTCACCGCGATATCGCCACTGGGGCGCTGGATGTCGACGTCGCTGCTGACACCTTCCACGGCGATGCTGGCGCAGTCGGTTACGCGGACGTCGCCCTTGACCGTCGTGATGGCGAGAGGGCGACTGAGGCCCTCCGCCGTGGCGTCGCCGCGGACCAGGTGGACGGTGACGTCGAGCGCGTCGGGGACCGCAATGTCAAACTCGACCCGGTGCCGTTCATGGAATGGCCTGGCCCGAGGCCCTTCGACGGTCACGGTGTCGCCCTCTTCGTGAATGTCGATGGGCAGCTTCATGGCGAGGCGCTCCGCTTCGTGTGGATCCTGGGTACGGACACGCCGCGTGGCCTTGACGTGGAG
>JACQHU010000107.1 GCA_016198805.1 Armatimonadota bacterium | reverse complement strand
GCCCGGGGATGTGCCGGGGTGGACCACGCCGCCGTTCGTCACCGTGGCGGTCGCGACGTCGAGCGTCCCACTCCCTTGCAAGACGGCGCCGCTGGTGTTGTTGAACGACGTGCCGAACTTGAGCGTGCCGGTCTGCACGTCGAGCGTCCCGGCGTTGTTGACGACGGCGTTCACCTGAGTCACGCCGGTGCTCGTCGTGCGCTTCATGGTCGCCCCGCTCCGCACCTCGACCCGCGGGGGCCCCACGCCAGTACTCGACCAGAAGCCGGTGCCGCTGAGCTCGAAGCTGGCACCGGCGAGGTTATCGAGGGTCGCCGAGCTGTCGCTCGCCACGGTGCCGGTGCTCGTCCAGACGACCGTGCCCGCGTTGAGAATCGTGCGCCGGCGGAAGGTCTTGGTCGCCGTCCCGCCGATCGTCAGGGTGACGCCGGCCGGTATCCGGAGCACCGAGTTCGTCGGCCCCGTCAGAATGCCGCCCGTCCACGAGCCGCTACCCTGAATGAGGAACGGCGCGGTCCCCTGCATCGCGCCACCGCGGAGCTGGAGGGTCGTGATCCGCGTGGTGTCGGTCGTGTTGAAATTCACCGTCGCACTGAGGATTTGGGTCGTCCCGCTCACATCGTAGGCGTTCGGCGCAGTCCCCTGGACGTTGATGGCGGCGCTCGTGAAGAACACGTTGCCGGTGCCGCTCACCCGCGACGTGGTCCCCAGGGTGTGCGTGGCCGAGCCGGAAAACTCGAGGGTCGCGGGACTCGTCACGGTGAACGTTCCGCCGCCCGTCCCGCCGTTGGCCAGCTGCAGGGTCCCGCTCGTGAGGTCGAACGTCCCCTCGTTGTTGGTCACGGCCTGGACGTTGGCCACCCCGGTGCCGGCACTGCGCTTCACAGTGCCGCCCTGGAGATTGTTGAACGTCGGCACGCCGCCGCCCAGGTTGTGGAACCACGACGCGTCCGCTTGGATGTCGACCGTACCGCCCGATTGGTTCTGGAGCACCGCGGCGCTCCCGCTGCTGATGCTCCCCGTCCCCGTCCAGGTGACCGTCCCCGCGTTGGCGATCGTCCGGGCGGTGAACGTCTTGGCCCCGGCGCCGCTGATGCTCAGGGTCCCCCCGCTCGCGATCTGCAACACCCCGCTCCCTCCCAGCGCCCCCGTCGTCCAGCTCCCGCTGGTCCGCACCAGCACCACCCCGCTCCCCTGCAACGTCCCGCCGCTCAACGTCAGGGTCGTGGTGCGCGCCGTGTCCGGGCTCGCCGCGCTGAAGTTCACCGTCCCGCTCGCCAGCGTCGTCGTGCCCGTGACGTCGTAGCTCCCGAAGAGGGTGTCGGTGCCGATCGTGAAGGTCACGTTCCCCGTCCCCGTCACGCTCGCCCCCGCCCGCGTGACGTGCGTCCCCCGCTGGAAATTGAGGATCCCCGGGCTCGCCACCGTGAACGCCCCCGTGCTCGTCCCGCCCTCGTCCAGCACCAGCGTCCCCGTCTGCACCTGCACCGTCCCACTGTCGTTGACCACCGCGCCCAACGTCGCCGTCCCCGTCCCCACGCTGCGCCGCAGCGTGCCCCCGCTCGCCACATCCACCCGCGGCACTGCCCCGCCCAAGTTGTAGAACCAGAAGGCGTCCGCCTGCACGTCGAACAGGCCGCCCGCCTCCACCCGCAGCCCCGCCCCACTCCCGCTGCTGATGCTCCCCGTTCCCGTCCAGGTGACCGTCCCCGCGGTCGCGATCGTCCGGGCGGTG
>JACQHU010000115.1 GCA_016198805.1 Armatimonadota bacterium | reverse complement strand
CCGGTGCTCCCATCGCCGTCCCAGCGGGGACTCTAGCGCCCGGGCCGCACGTCTGACGCGATCATGCCGCAGCGGCGAGCATGATCCGCTTGATCTCCTCCGTCAGCCGGAGGGCCTCTGCCATCGTCCGCTGCCACATATTGCGGCCGAAGATCAGGCCGGTCGCGCCGGCTTCCATGACGAGCCGGGCCTTCTCCAGCAGGTCGGCATCGGAGACCTTGCTCCCGCCGGAAAACAGCACGAAGGCTCCCCCCGCGCTGCGCACCACCTTCTCCACCGCCGCGCGGTACTCCAGCGCCATCTCGTTGTACGGCTTGGGCGAACCCTCCCTGGCCTTTTGATCGAAGACCGGCACGTTGAGCTTGATGACGTCCGCGCCCAGCTCCACCGCCACCCGCGCCGCATAGTCCACGGCGTACAGGCTGTCCCGGCCGCCCTTCTTCTCGATGGCCTCTCCGCGCGGATACGACCACACGACCAGCGGCATGCCGTAGCGATCGCACTCGGCGCGCACCTCGGTCAGCTGCCGGAAGTCCTCATCCTGTCGGGGCGAGCCGACGTAGAGGGTATAGCCGACGGCATCGGCGCCGAGGTGCACGGCGTCCTCCACGCGTCCGGTCAATCCGGAGAACGCCCGGTCGGCGGGCGGAATGTCGGTCTTCCCGTTGATCTTCAGGATGAGCGGGATCTGCCCGGCATGCGGCGTCAGGTGGCGGGCGGCGATCCCATAGTGAAAGGCAATCGCGGAATACCGCCCGTCGATCGCCAGGCGGATCTGATACTCGGGGTTCTCGCTGGGCGGATTCGGCAGGAAATCGACCGGTCCGTGCTCGAGCCCCTGATCGACGGGCAGCACCAGCATCGTGCCATGCCCGGGACCGTGCTGGTAGAGCAACCGGTACAGGCGCGCCCGCTTGCCCTGCGGCAGCGACAGGTTGTCCAGGATCGGCCGGCGCACTCGCTCAAGAACCATCGTCGGATCTCCTCCTCGCTCGTCACACACTGAGGGACGCTACGGTGGGGTTTCGAGCCGCACCCGGGTCTGGCCTTCCGCGACGATCCGGCCGTCGGCGTACCAGACCGTGACCTTCTCGGTATCCATCACCCGTCCCGGCTGCGTCATCCGCACATCGCCGACGAACACGATCTTCTTCGCCACCCCATCGAACTCCGCCGTCCGGCTGCGGACATCGATTCCCCTGAAGGTCGCGTGCACGGGACCGGTGACCGTCGCCCGGCTCCACCGCTGAACGCCTTCGATCTTCTGGCCTTCGATGAACCCATCGCGGTTCTGCAGGCGCGCCCCGCCCTCCAGCACCGCAGTGCCGCGCGCCCGCTGGAAGGTCAGCCGCCGGCCGGTCGCGACCACGTCGGGCTGCGTGAAGAAGGTGACGCCTTCCGCCGCGGTGACGGTGTCGGTCGCCGGCGTGATCTCGATGGTGGGCGCGGACACCAGTCCGGCCTCGACATCCAGGTTCGCCTGCCCGCGGGCGACGATCCGCGTGATGGCGCTGGCCGTGTAGAAGACGGTGATCTCCGCGCCCTCGAGGATCCCCTGCGGGCCCACGACCCTGGCGTCGCCGGTCAGCACGCCCCGGCCTTCCCGCTGGAACAGCGTCGCGCGCGCGGCCGTCGCCGTGGTCACCCCGTCGCTGAGGCGCACGCGCCCGCTCGCCAGCGCCGTCTGGGTCACGGCGTCGACGGTGATCTCGTCGGCCGTCACGGTGACGGAGCGGCTGACCGGCGAGGGAGCTCCGACGGCCGGCGGTCCCGTCGCGATCGCCAGGGCCAGCGCCAGGACTACCGGCGCGGGCAGCCTCACCGCCCGGACCCGGTGACGTATTCGTAGAGGGTGCGGTCGCGATAGGCGATCGCCAGGTGGGCGGCGGCCTTCTTCTTGTCGCCTTTCCTGCCGTACGCCAGGCCCAGCAGGTAGTGCAGCACGGCGTTCCTGGGATTCACCTGCAGCCCGCGCTCCCAGGTCGCAATCGCCTGCTCGTCCTGGCCAGCGGTGGCATAGCCGGCGCCGAGATAGCCGTACCCCCACTCGTTACGCGGCTCTGCGGCGATGATGCGCTGCATCTCGGCAATGCCGCCCAGACGGTCGCCGGCGAAGTGCTTCGCGAACGCCAGCCGGTAGCGCGCCAGCAGGTCGGCGGGGGTTTGTCGGAGCCGCTCCTCCGCCTCGCTGATCACCTGTCCGATGAGCGGCAGGCGCTGCGCGGGGTCGCCGACGGCCTGATCGGCGGCCTGGATCTGGTTGTAGGCCTCCAGGAGGCGGCCGTCCCGGGCATACAGCACCGCCAGGGTGAAGCGGGTGTGGGGATCGGCGGGCGCAAGCGCCACCTGCTGCTCGTAACGCCTGATCAGCGATGGCCACTGGGGGGCGGTGCCCTGAGCCTCGGCCCGATCGGCCGGCGCCGGCAGGATGACGGCCGCGGCCACCCCGAGCATGACGGCGGCCAGCGTCAGGCCCGGTGTATGCAGGCGGTCAGTCGCGATCAATCTGCGCCCTCTGCAGCCGGCCGCTGTAGTCGATGTAGACACTCTTCCACTCGGTGAAGACATCCAGCACCTGCAGGCCGCCTTCCCGGTGGCCGTTCCCGGTCTGCCGGGTGCCGCCAAAGGGCAGGTGGACCTCGGCGCCGATGGTGCCGTGGTTCACGTAGACGATCCCGGTCCGGATCTCTTCGATGGCGCGCATGGCGGCCGAGATGTCCCGGGTGAAGATCGATGCCGACAGGCCGTAGCGCACACCGTTGACGATCTCGAAGGCTTCATCGAGGCTGGTGCAGTCGATCACCCCGACCACCGGGCCGAAGATCTCCTCCTGGGCGACCCGCATCTGCGGCCGGACGCCGTCCAGGATCGTCGGCGCGTAGAAGAACCCTCGCTCGAATCCGGCCGTGGTCAGGCGCTCGCCGCCGACTGCGACCCGCACCCCTTCCCGGTGGCCGATGCCGACGTACCGCTCGACACGTTCGCGCTGGCGCTCGCTGACCAGCGGGCCCATCTCGGTCTGCGCATCCAGCCCGCTCCCCACGCGCAGCCTCCCCGCGCGCCCGGCCAGCCGATCCACCACAGCGTCGTGCACTCGCGGCGTGACGACGATACGGCTGCACGCCGTACACCGCTGGCCCGTGGTGCCGAAGGCGCTCCAGGTGAGGGCGTCGGCGACCAGATCCAGGTCCGCATCATCGAGGACGATGGCCGCGTTCTTGCCGCCCATCTCCAGCGAGACGCGCACCCCCCGCGCCGCGCACCTGGCGGCCACCTGCAGGCCCACCTCGGTCGAGCCGGTGAATGAGATCAGCGCCACGCCGGGGTGATCCACCAGCGCCGCGCCGGCCTCGTCACCTCCGGTGACCAGATTCAACACCCCCTGCGGCACGCCGGCTTCTTCCAGCAGCGCCACGTAGGCGGCGGCGACCAGCGGCGTCTCGGGCGCCGGCTTGAACACCACGGTGTTGCCGCAGACCAGCGCGGGGGTGATCTTCCACGAGGGAATCGCCATCGGGAAGTTCCACGGGGTGATGACACCCACCACCCCCAGCGGCGCGCGCAGGCAGTAGGCCGCCTTGCGCGGCATCTCACTGGGCGTGGTATAGCCGTGCAGACGCCGACCTTCCCCCGCGATGAAGTACGTCATGTCGATGGCTTCCTGGACGTCCCCGCGGGTCTCGGGCAGGATTTTGCCCATCTCACGCGTCATCAGGCGCGCCAGGTCCTCCTTCCGGCGGACGAGCAGTTCGGCCGCCCGGTAGAGGATCTCGGCCCGACGCGGGGCCGGGGTGGCGCGCCATCGGGGCCACGCATCTGCGCCGGCGCGCATGGCCCGGTCGACGTCTTCGGCCGTGGAGTCGGGGACGAGTCCCAGGACCTCGCCGGTGGCGGGGTCCAGAGACTCCAGCATCCGTCCGCTGGCGCTCTCGACCCAACGGCCCCCGATGTAGTTGCGCCCCTGGGTCACGGCGACGGGCTCGCTCATAGCGACTTACGTCCTGGCGCCGACCGGCAGCCGTTTGGCGAGACGGCGCGCGGCCTCGCGCAGCGCTCTGGCTGATGGGCTGTCGGGGTGACTCTTGACCACTGGTTCGCCGCTATCGCTCCCCTCGCGCACGGCGATGTCGATCGGGATCTCTCCCAGCAGCGGGACGCCGAGCTGCTCGGCCAGCCGCAGGCCGCCGCCGCGGCCGAACAGGTCGATGGGCGGCGCGCCGGGAGATGGGCTGAAGCCCGACATGTTCTCGATCACGCCGATGACCTCCATGTTGACCTTCTCCGCCATCTTCCCCGCGCGCTGGGCCACGCTGGCGGCAGCGGGCTGCGGGGTCGTCACGATCAGCATGCTCGCCTGCGGCAGGGTCTGGGCGATGCTCAACGAGATATCGCCGGTACCGGGCGGCAGGTCCATGAACAGGTACTCCAGGTCATCGCCCCAGTGGACTTCCGTGATGAACGTCACCAGCGCCTTGTGGAGCATCGGCCCGCGCCACACGATGGCCTCGCTTTCGTCCGGCACCAGGAAGCCAATGGACATGACGCGGATGCCGTCGCGCTCCAGCGGGATCAGCATCTGGTCGATGGCGGTCGGCCGCCCGGAGATGCCCAGCATGCGGGGGATGGAGAACCCGTAGACGTCGGCATCGATGATGCCGACCCGACGCCCGTCGGCCGCCAGCGCCATGGCCAGGTTCACCGTGACCGTCGACTTGCCGACACCGCCCTTGCCGCTGGCCACCGCCACCACCCGGGTGGGAGATTCGGCGGTGAGAAACGCCGACTGCCTGGCCGGGTGCATCTCCCCGCCGCGCAGCTTCTGGATGAGCCCCTGCCGCTGGTCTTGGCTCATCACCCCGAGGCGCACGTCGACCTCCCGCACGCCGGGCAGGCCCCCGATGCGGTCTCTGATGGACTGGACGATCGTCTCGCGCAGCGGGCATCCGCTGATGGTAAGCAGGGCCTCGACGGTCACGACCCCGTCCCGGACGGCGATCTCGCGGACCATATCCAGCTCGACGATGCTCTTGTGCAGTTCGGGGTCGTGCACGTCTCGGAGCGCCTCGAGAATCTGCTCACGCGTGGGACCAACCTGGCGGCGAAACATGCCTCTCCTCCTCCCTGACAGGTGCAGGAGTCCGGAATCGGGCGGACGGCCGGACGTGCCTACGCTCAAAGTGTAACATTCATCGCCCGCACCCGGCTACGCGCCGGGGCAAGGGCGGCAAGGGCTCAGCGGCCTGCACCGGGAGGGACATCGACGGGTCTGCGGCCATCATGCCGACCTGAAATACCCTGTCCCTCGCTCTACCCCGGGGCAGTGCCCTGCCCCTGGGCGTTGCCACGCCGCCGGCGGCTGCCCCTGCGGCGCTTCCGTCGGCGGGGTTCGCGTGGCCGGGCATCGCCGGCCGCTAGGGGTCCGGTGCCGTCCCGGCCGGCCTCGCCTGGCGCCGCTCCGTCCGTCGTGGCCGATGGGACGCTTTGGGCGCCCGCGCCGGCCTCCGCGGGACCTGCGGCTGCCGCTTCGGCCATCTCGTCGGCCTCGGCGTCCTCGGCCGGTTCAGAAGGCTGACCCGCGGCCTCCGCGGCGCGGCTGCGGCGCGGGAAGACGCGGACCAGATCGCGCTCGGCCGTCGCCTTGATCCTCGCCAGCGTCACCTCGATATGGCCTGCCAGAATCTGCTGGACCGCGGCGTCGGAGAACAGCGGAATGCCTGCATCGACCGCGATCTGGCAGACGAGCTCGGTCTCCCCCTCGTCGTCCTTAAGAAGATAGGCGCCGGTCAGGTCCCGCAGTTCGCCGCGAATCTGCCGGAACTCCATCCGGGTCGGCGGCCGCAGCACGAATCGCTGCACCGAGACGATCGGAAGCCCGCCGAAGAACCCGCGGCACTCGACGATCGCGGAGGTCGCCGACCGCTCCTGCAGATCGGCGGCCAGCCAGAGCATGGTGTACCGGGGATGCGATTCCAGACGGTTCAGGAGCTGCCAGACGCGCTGGACCGGCGCCTTGATGAGGCGGCGCCCCTCGACGGCAACAGCCCGCGCCACGACGCCCTACCGTGTCGCGAGCGCGGCCCGCATCTCGCTGGCGAGGTCCGCGATGCGATCGTAGCGGCCGAACGACGGCACCAGGTAGGCGCCGGCCGCCCGGTCGCGAAGGGCCAGCAGCAGCTCGCGTGCCAGGCGCATGCCCGTCTCCCGGCCGTCGCGCGCCTGACGCATCTGCGCCCGGATCGCCTCGGGAACCACCATGCCGGGGAGCTCGTTGTGCAGGAACTCGGCGTGGCGGAGGCTGTGTAGCGGCAGGACGCCCACGAGCACCGGGACCGGCACCTCCCCTACGCGGGCGAGGAACCGGTCGAACGTCTCGGCCTCGAAGATCGGCATCGTGCAGATGAAGTCGGCCCCGGCAGCCAGTTTGCGGTCCAGCGCCCGCAGTTCCCGGTCGAGATCGCGGGCGGCCATGTTCAGCGCGACCCCCACCAGAAACCGCGTCGGTGTGCCGATCAGGTTGCCGGCGACGTCCTTGCCTTCATTGAAGCCCCTGATCATCCGCACCAGGCCTGACGGATGGACATCGGAGACGGCGGTGGCCCGCGGGTAATCCCCCGTCTGCGGCAGGTCCCCGCGGAGCACCAGCAGGGTGCGGATGCCCAGGGCGTGCACGGCCAGCAGATCAGACTGCAGGCGGATGAGATTGCGGTCGCGCGTCGTGAAGTGGAGAATCGTTTCCAGCCCTACTTCGCGCTGGATCCGCGCGGCCATGGCCCAGGGGCTCATGCGCAGCCTGGCCATCGGGTTGTCGGCCACATCGACGGCGTCGACCCCCGCCGCCCGCAGCCGGCGGCAGTGCTCCAGTTCATCAGCGTCACGCGCCCCGCGCGGCGGGGAGACTTCCACGGTAAGGACGAACCGCTTCCCGAGTCTCTGCGCCAGCGAGCCCGGGGGGTCGGGCGCCGGCGCCGGAGGCGGGGTCGGCGGCACCGCGACGGTCGCGCTCGGACGCGCGGGGCCCCGCTGCCGCCCGGCGATCGCGACGCGCATGGCCGCGATGTGCTCGGGCGTCGTGCCGCAGCACCCGCCGATGACCGCGACGCCCATCTCGGCCAGGGCGCGGGCATGCTCCGCCATGTACGCCGGCGACGCCACATACGCCAGGCGGCCGCCCGCATACGACGGCAGGCCGGCGTTGGGCATCGCCGACAGCGGCGTCTTGCTCACGGTGGCCATCCGCTCCATGACTTCCAGGAGGCCGTAGGGCCCAACGCTGCAGTTGGCGCCGATGGCGGCCACGCCCAGCGCCTCCAGCCTCGCGGCGATCTCTTCCGGCGCGTAGCCGAGCAGCGTCCGCCCATCGAGGGCGAAGGTCATCTGCCCGATGATCGGAAGGTCGGCGGTTCGCTGCGCCCCGCGCACCGCGGCCTCCAGTTCGTTGAGGTCGGTGAACGTCTCCAGGATCAGCAGGTCGACCCCACCGTCGGCCAGGGCGCGGGCCTGGCCGACGAACGCGTCGGTCGCCTCTTCCGGGCTGACGGCGCCCAGAGGCGCCATCGGCCGGCCCAGCGGCCCGATCGACCCCGCGATCCAGATGCGCCGGCCCGCCGATGCCGCCACCTCGTGCGCGAGCTGCGCGCCCGCCGCGTTGATCTCGGCGAGGCGGTCGGCCAGGCCGTGGCCGGCGAGCTTCAACCGGTTCGCGCCGAACGTGTTCGTCTCCAGGAGCTCGGCCCCGGCCTCCAGATAGGCCCGATGGATCCCCCGGACCAGGTCAGGATTGGTGAGGTTCACCGCGTCGAAGCACTGGTCGAACGGGACGCCGCGGGCGTACAGCATCGTGCCCATGGCCCCATCGGCCAGCAGCGGCCCCTCGCCCAGACGCGCCAGGAAGGGGTGGCCGCGCGGATCGGTCACCGGCCGCCTCCGCTGCCCTGGAGGATCATCCGGGAGATGATCGCGCGCTGCACCTCGCTGGTGCCTTCCCCGATCTCGCAGAGCTTGATGTCCCGGTAGAAGCGTTCCACCGGGTAGTCTTTGATGAAGCCGTATCCTCCGTGGATCTGAACCGCCCTGGTCGCGGCGCGCGCGGCGGCCTCTGACGCAAAGAGTTTCGCCATCGAGGCTTCCTTGCGGAACGGCTGCCCGCGGTCGGCCAGGTCGGCGGCGTGCTCGGTCAACAGCCAGGCCGCATCCAGTTCGGTGGCCATGTCGGCCAGCATGAACTGGATGGCCTGCAGGTCGGCGATCGGCCGACCGTAGGCCATCCGCTCTCTGGCGTACGCCAGGCCGGCGTCCAGCGCGGCCCGGCCGATCCCCACGGCCATGGCGGCGATCCCGATCCGGCCGCGCTCGAGCGTACGCATGGCCTGGCGGTAGCCGTCGCCCTGCGGGCCGATGCGACACTCGTCGGGCACCTCGCAGTCGACGAACCGCACCTCCGCGGTGTCGCTGCTGCGCACGCCGAGTTTGTCCTCTTTCCGGCCGATCTCCAGACCGGGGGTGCCGCGTTCGACGATGAACGCGCTGATCCCCGCGCGGCCAGTGCCCGGGCCGGTCACCGCCATCACGACGTAGATGCCGGCGATGCTGCCCTGGGTCACGAAGACCTTCGTCCCGTTGAGCACCCAGCGGTCGCCCCGGCGTTCCGCCCGTGTCTGGATACCGGCCGCATCGCTCCCGGCGCCGGGCTCCGTCAGGCACCAGGCGCCCAGCGCGTCGCCGCTGGCCAGGCGAGGCAGGAACCGCCGTCGCTGCTCATCGCCGGCGAACGCCGCGATGTGCCCGGCGCACAGGGAGTTGTGCGAGGCCACGGAGAGGGCCAGCCCGCCGTCGCCCCAGGCCAGGGCCTCGATAGCCAGGGCGACGCTCATCATCTCCAGCCCCGATCCGCCGTACACGGCGGGCACGGTCATGCCCCAGAGGCCCAGTTCGGCTATCTTCGGCACCAGGTCCAGGGGGAATGTCCCCTGCCGGTCCCACTCCCGCGCCTGCGGCCGGATCTCGCGCGCGGCGAAGTCCCGCACCGTCTG
>JACQHU010000111.1 GCA_016198805.1 Armatimonadota bacterium | reverse complement strand
GGAGTCACCTGGGCCTGCGACACCCCGAAGACCTGGGCGGCCGTCACGGTGTGGATGTCTTCGCCTCGCTCGAAGGCCTCCACCAGTCCGGGATCACGGGTGATGTGCGCGAGCACCCGCAGGTCGATCTGCGAGTAGTCCACGCTCAGCAGCAGCGAGCCGGGCGGCGCGATAATCCCGCGGCGGATCTTCCGGCCTTCCTCGGTCCGGATGGGCAGGTTCTGAAGGTTGGGCTGCTCGGTGATCACCCGGCCGGTGGCCGCCAGCGTCTGGTTGAACGTGGTGTGGACGCGGCCCGTCCGGGGATCGACCAGCCGCGGCAGCACGTCGATGTAGGTCGACTTGAGCTTAGACAGTTCGCGGTGTTCGACGATTTTCGCCACGACGTCGTGCTGAGGGGCCAGATAGTCCAGCACCTCGGCATCGGTCGAGTAGCCGGTCTTGGTCTTCTTGAGCGGCGGCAGGCGCAGTTTCTCGAAGAGGACGAACGCCAGTTGCCTGGGCGACCCGATGTTGAACTCGGTCCCGGCCAGCTCGTAGATCTGGCGCTCGAGCCCGGCGATGCGCGCGGCCAGTTCCTCGCCCAGAGCGGCCAGATAGGGCATGTCGACGGCCACCCCGGCCTCTTCCATCTGGGCCAGAACCCCGGCCAGGGGGATTTCGACGTCGCGGAACAGGCCGTCCACCAGCCGCTCGCGCATGCGCTCATCGAGGATGGCGCGCAGGCGGAGCAGCGCCGCGGCGGCCTCTGCTGCCCACGCGCCGGAGGCCAGCGCCAGACCGTCCGCGTCGTCGGTCTCGCCCTCGAGGTCGAGCCCCAGGAACTCGCGGGCCGCGGTGATCAGCGTGTGGGTGCGCTTCCCCGGGTTCAGCAGGTATGACGCGATGGCGACGTCAAAGTCGAATCCCGCCGGCGCGATGCCCCGGCGCGCGAGGGTGAGCAGGTCGGCCTTCAGGTCGGCGCTCACTTTGCGCACTGTCGAATCCTGGAGGATCGGGACGAGCGCCGCCGGGATGGCAGCGTCGTCCAACGGCAGCCAGGCCGCCTGCCCGCCGGCCGCGACGCCCACGGCCTGCAGCGGCGCGGTCAGGGGATGGCCCTCCCCGCGCAGGAAGGCGATTCCGATCTCCGCCGCTCCCTCCACTCCCCGGACCAGATCCTGGGCGCCGGCGGCCTGGAAGGTCGTCGCGCGGACTTCAGCCGGCGCGGCCGCATCCCGCAGACGGTCCAGGAACACGCGAAACTCGAGGGCGCGAAAGAGGGCTTCCAGTCGCGCCCGATCCGGCTCGCGGCGCCGGACGGCGTCCCAGTCCACGGTCACCGGGGCGTCGGCCACCAGCGTGGCCAGGTGCTTGCTCTGCCGCACCTGATCGGCGGCGGCGGCCAGGGCCGTCCGCACCTTCGGCGGCGCCTCATCGAGCCGCTCCAGCAGGGCCTCCACGCCCCCGAACTGCTGGATCAATGACGCAGCGGTCTTCTCACCGATGCCCGGGACGCCGGGAATGTTGTCGCTCGGATCGCCGCGCAGGCTCTTGTAGTCGGGGAGTTGCGTCGGGGCGAACCCGAACCGCTCGCGGACTTTCGCGTCGTCATAGACGACGGTCTCGGTGATGCCCCGGCTGGTGACCATGACCCTGGTCTGGCCGTCCACCAGCTGCAGGGTGTCCAGATCGCCGCTGACGATCAGGACGTCCAGCCCCTGGGCTTCGGCCTGTCGCGCGATGGTCGCAATGACATCGTCCGCCTCAAACCCTTCGGCCTCGACGATGGGGATCCCGAGGGTCTCCAGGACCTGCTTGCTGAGCCCGATCTGCGGCCGCAGGTCGTCTGGCATCGCCTCCCGGTGCGCCTTGTAGGCCTCATACTGCTCGTGGCGGAAGGTGGGTCCGGGACGGTCGAAGGCCGCGACGATGTACTCGGGACGTTCTTCTTCGAGGACCTTCAGGACCATCGACGTGAGCCCGTAGACGGCGTTGGTGGGCCGGCCGTCGCTGGTGGTCAGGTACGGCAGCGCGTAGAAGGCGCGGTAGATGAGGCCGTTGGTGTCCAGGAGGACGAGCTTGCCGGGCACACGCGTCACCGCCCGTAGTATAGCAGCCCGCAGACCAGCGCCAGCGAACACGCCGCTCTCTGGCGGAGCGGCGCGCGGGATTCCCAGAGGATTTGCTCCCAAACACGCAAACTCATCAAGAGGCCGTCCCTATGCCAATGACGGCGCTTCAGGTAGACGGAGGTGGATGCGATGAAGGACGCGCCGCCGGAACTGACGCTTGAGGAGGTCCGCGCCCGGATGAAGGCGGTCGGCGTGCACATCGACGAGACGCGCCTGGAAATGGTCCGGGTCCTGCTGCGCGACGCGCTGGCGCCGGTCAGGGC
>JACQHU010000106.1 GCA_016198805.1 Armatimonadota bacterium | reverse complement strand
GCTCTGCCAGGGCCAGGAACCAGGCCAGATGCCGCCGGTGGACGTCTGCGACCTCGCCTGCTTCCCGCAGCCGGTCCAGGCCGTACCGGCGCACCGTTTCCAACAGCCGGTAACGGTGTTCACTCTCCCGGCGTTCGGCTACCACCAGGGACTTCTCAACCAGGCCGGTTAGCAGGTCGAGAATCTCATCGGTGTCGATCCCCGCCCCCGCGCACACCGCCTCCGCCGTCTCCAGCGAACACCCGCCTGCGAACACCGAGAGACGGCGCAGCAGGGCCTGCTCCTTCTCGGAGAGCAAACTGTAGCTCCAGTCGATGGCTCCCTTGAGGGTCTGCTGACGCGGAAGGGCCGTGCGGCTTCCGCCGGTGAGCAGGCGGAAGCGGTCGTCCAGCCGTGTAGCGATCTGCTCCACAGATAGCCCGTTGAGCCGTGCCACGGCCAGTTCGATCGCGAGAGGAATCCCATCGAGGCGGTGGCAGACCTGGGCGACCGCAGACGCGTTCCTGTCGGTCAGTTGAAACCTCGGCTGCCGGTAGACCGCCCGTTCGACAAAGAGTCGCACGGCCTCGTACCGGGCCAGATCCTCAACTGAAGGTACCCGCTGAAGATCGGGCGACGCCAGAGAGGGTACACGATACGTGAACTCACCGCTGATGCCCAGCCCCTGCTGACTGGTGGCCATGATCCGCACGTTGGGACACCGGCGCAGCAATCTGTCGGCGAGGTGCCCGCAGGCCGATAGTACGTGTTCGCAATTGTCCAGGAGCAGGAGGACCGAACTGCTGGCCAGGTGCTCTACCAGGGTCTCAGCGGGGGGACGTCCGGGTTTCTCCCGGGCGCCAAGGGTTGACGCGACGGCCTGGGGGACAAACGACGGGTCTGAGAGCCCCGCCAGCTCGACCAGCCACACCCCGCCCAAGAACTCTTCCAACATCTCTGCGGCCACCTGCAGGGCGAGCCGCGTCTTTCCCACGCCGCCCGATCCGGTCAGCGTGAGCAGACGAGCGGTGCGCAGGGCGCGAGTCAACTCGTCGATCTCGTGCTCCCGACCGATGAAGCTGGTCAACTGGATGGGCAGGTTGGTGGTGAACGTGGTCATGGACCGCAGCGGCGGAAAATCGGCGGGCAGGTCGGGGTGGAAGAGCTGGTAGATCTGTTCCGGGCGTTGGAGGTCTTTCAACCGGTGTTCACCGAGATCGCGGAGTCCTGCGCCCTCCGGCAGATCGCTCTCGATCAGGCCGGCGGTTATCCGGGAGAGCAGGATCTGGCCGCCCCATCCCACTGAGCAGATCCGCGCCGCGCGGTGAATCCCCAGGCCGGCGTACTGGACCTCCCCCGTGCTGGCCGCTTCGGTCGTGTGGAGACCCATCCGCACGCGCACCGCTGCGCCCTCTGGCCAGGGATGCGATCCGACCGCCCGTTGCGCCGCCACCGTGGTCAGGATCGCGTCGCGGGCGCTCTGGAAGGCGACCAGGAAGCCGTCTCCCTGTGTCTCTATCTCGTCGCCGCCTCCCGCTGCAAAGGCGGCGCGGAGCAGGCGCCGGTGATCTGCCAGGACCTGCGCGTAGCGCGTATCGCCCAGGTGGTGGAGAAGGCGCGTGGAGCCTTCGATGTCGGTGAACAGGAATGTCACCGTACCGGTCGGCACACGAGGCATAGACGAACCTCCCGCGCTAGGTGCGCACGGCCGAGACGGACCCGGCTTGCGCCGAGACCCGCCCAACCATCGCCAGCACCTCGCAGAGTGTACCGATCTGATCGGAGAATTCCTGTCCTGAGACCCGGATGCTGAGGCCGACGCCCGTGACCTGCGCGCGGCCGCCCAGCGCCGCGCGCAGCCGGCGCTGCGCCGCCTCGTCCAGATGTCCACCCGCGGTGAGCCGGACGATGAACTGCCGGCCCTCTCGGGTGATGGACGTGACGCCGACGCTGCGGGCGACGACCCGCACGCGCACGGCGTCCAGCAGCGCCTGCGCGGCCTCGGGGACGCTCTCGGTCCGCTCCGACAGTTCGGCGGCGATCTGGTCGACTTCGTCGGAGGTTCGGGCCGCGGCCAGCCGGCGGTAGTACGCCATGCGCTCGAGTTCGTCGGGCACCAGTGACGGCGGCAGGTAGGCGTCCACGCCCAGTTCCAGCGTCGGATCCCGCGCTTCCTCGACGATCTCGCCCCGGGCCTCCCGGATGGCCTCGTCGAGCAGACGGCAGTAGAGGTCGAAGCCCACCGCCGCCACCTGGCCGTGCTGCTCCGGCCCCAGAATGTTGCCGGCGCCGCGGATCTCCAGGTCGCGCATGGCGAGTGCGAGCCCGGAGCCCAGTTCGACGAATTCGGCCATGGCGCGCAATCGTTGCTCGGCCTCCGGGGTCAGCGGCGTTGAGCGCGGGTACAGCAGGTAGCAGTAGGCCTGGCGGTCGGCGCGGCCCACGCGCCCGCGGAGCTGGTAGAGCTGCGCCAGTCCCATCAGGTGCCCGTCCTCGATAATGATGGTGTTGACCTGCGGGATGTCCAGGCCGATCTCCACGATGGTGGTGCACACCAGGACGTCCAAGCGCCCGCCCAGGAAGTCCAGCATCACCCGTTCCAGCCGCTCCTCGGGCATCTGCCCGTGGGCGACCCCGACGCGCATCTCCGGGGCGAGACGCCGGATGCGCCGCGCGGCGCGCTCGATGGTGTCCACCCGGTTGTGCACCACGTAGACCTGCCCGCCGCGGGCGCGCTCGCGCAGGATCGCCTCCCGGATGAGGTCGTCATCCTCCGGCCGGATCTCGGTGTGGATCGGCAGGCGCGCCTCCGGCGGGGTTTCCATCACCGAGAGGTCGCGCAGCCCGGCCAGGGACATGTGCAGCGTCCGCGGGATCGGCGTGGCGGTCAGCGTGAGGACATCCACGCTCTTGCGCAGCTGCTTGAGGTGCTCCTTGTGGACCACGCCGAAGCGCTGCTCTTCATCGATAATGACCAGCCCCAGATGGCGAAACCGCACGTCCCTCCCCAGGATCCGGTGCGTGCCGATGAGCACGTCCACCAGCCCGGCGGCGGTCTTCTCCAGCACCACCTTCTGCTCGGCGCGCGTGCGGAAGCGGCTCAGCAGTTCCACCGTCACGGGGAACTTCGCGAAACGTTCGCAGAAGAGGTTGTAGTGCTGCTGGGCCAGGATCGTGGTGGGCACGACGACGGCGACCTGCTTCCCGTCCATGACCGCCTTGAACGCCGCGCGCAGCGCGACCTCGGTCTTGCCGTAGCCGACGTCCCCGGCGACCAGGCGGTCCATCGGCCGGGGCGACTCCATGTCGCGCTTGACCTCCTCGATGACCCGCAGCTGGTGCGGCGTCTCCTGGAAGGGGAAGGCCGCCTCCATCTCGCGCTGCCACGGCGTGTCCGGGGCGAAGGCATGCCCGGGGGTCGTCGCGCGCGCCGCGTACAGCGCCAGCAGCGACGCGGCCATCTCGCGCGCGGCCTCCTTCACGCGGCGCTTCTCGCGGTCCCACTCCGCGCCGCCCAGCCGGTGAATCCTCGGCTCCTCGCCCTCGACACCGATGTAGCGCTGGACGAGTTGAATCTGGTCGGTAGGCACGTAGAGGCGATCGTTCTGCGCGTACTCCAGCAGCAGGTACTCGCGCTCCGAACCGTCCATCGGGAGGCGCACCAGCCCTCGGTACCGGCCGATCCCGTGATGGATGTGGACCACCAGGTCCCCTGGCGACAGGTCGGCCCACGAGGCCAGACGTTCGCCGTCGCGCAGGAACCGCATCCGCGGTCGGCGCCGACGCCAGCCCACGATTTCCGCGTCGGTGATCACCGCGAGCCCCACCGCGTCCCACCGGAATCCGCGCGAGAGCGGGGCCGGCACCGCGACCAGACGGCCG
Source organism: Armatimonadota bacterium (assembly GCA_016198805.1). Classification (GTDB taxonomy): domain Bacteria; phylum Sysuimicrobiota; class Sysuimicrobiia; order Sysuimicrobiales; family Humicultoraceae; genus JACQHU01. Next base: position 4,103 of record JACQHU010000106.1, on the reverse strand, counting down.
GCCGGCGGCGGCTCGACGATCCGGTCGACCAGGGTAATGGCGAGGCCCGCATCGGCCAGGATCCGCATCACGCTCCCGGCCTGGGCTGATGCGATCACCACACGCATCCCCTCGCCGGCCAGACCCGAGAGCATCTGCGCGAGCAGGTGCGTCTGCCCGCCGAAGGCCTCCACGCCGGCCGTCGCCAGCCGCACGTCATGCCAGCGGCCTTCCGGCGGACGCGCGGCCGAGATCGCCAGCCGGCGGCGATCCGCCGGCAGGTCCGTGGCGCGCGACCACGCAAGGGGCGTCATCGTCCCCGCCCGCTGCGCGCGCTCGGCCAGGCTGCGGGCCACGCCCTCGGCCTCCGCAGGCTCGACCAGCACCAGCAGGCCGCCGGCCGGAAGATACGCCGGCAGCGCCACGGCCTCGCCCACTCCCGCATCGAGCCGGGCGGGACGGATGGTCACTTCCGGCAGCCGCTCAAGGCTACGCTGCGAGAGGGGATCGATGGCCCGGATCGAGTCGAGCTCATCGCCCCACAGTTCGAAGCGCACCGGGCGCACGCTCCCTGCGGGACCTGCCGGGAACACGTCCACGATGCCTCCGCGGACCGCGAACTCGCCCATGCGCGTGACCAGCGCCGCGCGCTCATATTCGTAGGCCTGCAACTCGGCCACGAACCGGTCCCGCGGCAGTAGTTGTCCGGGTCGGATGAGACGGGTGGCGGCCCGGACGGCCTCGGGAGGTGGCAGCGGCTCGATCACTGCGGCCGCCGATGCCACGGCGATCACCGGTCGCCCATCGGCCAGGGCCTCCAGGAGCCCCAGGCGCTCGCTCGTGACCGCCGCATCGGCCTCGCGCATCGCATCGTCGGCGGTGCCGTCCGATGCCACGCCGGACGATGCCCCGGCCGGCGGGTCTGGATAGACGCCGACCGTCCACACCTCGCCGGCCAGCAGCGTCTCCAGGTCGTCGGCCAGGCGTTCGGCGCTGTCCTGCGAGGGGGCAACGACCAGCAGTGGGCCAGCGCCCCGTTCGGCGTCGGTCGCGACCGCGGCAGTGACGAACGCCGCGGCGGCGCCGGCCGGCCCGAGGACGGACGGAGGCTGGGCCCCGGGGCCGAGGCCGGACCGCACCTGGTGATATTCGGGCGCTTCCCGGAGAAGCGCCAGCAGACCCTGCAGCACGACATGCTCCTCAATCAGCGTATCTTCTATTGTATCGAAGAGCGGCGAGACGCGGGAATCCCGAACAGGCGTCGGGTGGCGGATCCATGGCGGAATCGGTCCCGGACCCGATGGTGGCCCGCGATGGTCCGCGATAGGCTGCGGCATGGAGCGTGCGGCCCGTCGCCGGGCCGCCTGAGGAGCGCGATCGATGGACTTCGGCGTGCCGCGAGAGGTGTGGTCCGGGGAAAACCGGGTGGGTCTGACCCCGGCGGGTGCGGACATGCTGATCCGCACCGGCCACCGCGTCTACATCGAACAGGGAGCCGGCGCGGCCGCCGGGTTTGCCGATCTGGCCTATCTCGCCATCAACGCGCAGGTCGTGTACTCGGCCGAGGAAGCCTGGCGCCGGGCGCAGGTGGTCGTGAAAGTCGCGCCGCCCACCGTGGACGAGTGCGGGTTCTTTCAGGGCCAGGCGCTGTTGTCATTTCTCCATTTGGCCGTGGCGTCTACAGATCTGCTCAACGCCCTGCGGGGAGACCGCATCACCGCCATCGCCTGCGAGATGATCCAGACCGACGACGGCGCCTGCCCCGTGCTCCACCCCATGAGCGAGGTCGCCGGACGGATGGCGCCCGTCATCGCCGGCTCGCTGCTGGAGACGATGATCGCCGTCTCCTCCGGTGACGAGGCGCGGGGGCGCGGCATGCTGCTAGGCGGAATTCCCGGCATTCCACCGGCCAACGTGGTGATCCTCGGCGCGGGCGTGGTCGGACGCAACGCGGCCCGGGCCTTTCTGGGTCTGGGGGCGCAGGTGACCGTGCTGGATCAGGACATCGCGCGCCTGCGCCGGCTGGATGAAGAGTCCGGCGGACGGATCGTCACCATGCTGGCCACCGCCTACAACATCGGCAAGGCCGTCTCCTTCGCCGACGTCCTGATCGGCGCCGTCTATGTACCGGGGCAGCGCGCGCCGCTGCTGGTCACGCGGGACATGGTGCGCTCCATGCGTCCCCGCGCGGTGATCATCGACTTCTCCATCGACCAGGGCGGGTGCGTGGAGACCAGCCGCCCCACCACCCACCGGGCGCCGATTTATGTGGCGGAGGACGTCCTCCACTACTGCGTGCCCAATGTCCCAGCCCGGGTGGCCCGGACCTCCAGCCATGCGTGGACCAATGCTGTGCTGCCGTACCTGCTGATGATCGGCGAGGTGGGGGTGGAGGAGGCCCTGCGGATCTCCCGGCCGCTTCGGCGCGGGCTGGCCCTCTATCGAGGAGAGCTGCCGGAGCCGGCGCTCCGATGAGCACCGTCCTGTCCCACGGTCGGACGGCGACTGCCGACGAGGCGCTGGGGCTCATACGCTCGGGCATGCGGATCTTTCTCTCGGGGAATTGTTCGACCCCGCAGCGCCTGCTGCGGGCCCTGGTCGATCGCGCGCCTGACCTGCACGACGTGGAGATCGTGCAGGTCCTGACCGTCGGCCCGGCTGACTACGTGGCGCCAGAGATGGAGGGGCACCTGCGGGTCAACACCCTGTTCATCAGCGACAACGTGCGCCGGGCCGTGCACGATGGGCGGGTGGACTTCACGCCCTGCGCGCTGTCGGAGATCCCCGGGTTGTTCCGCGGGCGCCTGGCGATGGATGTGGCGCTGATGCAGGTGTCTTTGCCTGATGAGCACGGCTTCTGCTCCTTCGGCATCGAGGTCGGTATCACCAAACCGGCGGCGCAGTCGGCACGGATCGTCATCGCGGAAGTCAACGAACAGATGCCCCGGACGCTGGGCGACAGCTTCATCCATCTCTCCAAGATCGACCGCATCGTGCCGGTGGACTATCCGCTGCCAGAGGTGCAGATGGGGGAATCCTCTCCGATCGTGGAGCAAATCGCCCAGCACGTCGCGGCGCTCATCCCCGACGGAGCGACGCTCCAGACCGGGATCGGCGCCATCCCCGATGCGGTGCTGGCCCGCCTGATCCAGCACAACGATCTGGGGATCCACACCGAGTTGTTCTCCGACGGCATCATCGACCTGATTGAGCGCGGGGTGATCACCGGAGAGAGGAAGACCCTGCATCCGGGGAAGGTCATCGCGGGGTTCATGCTGGGGACCCGCCGCCTCTACCGGTTCGTGCACGACAACCCCGTCATCGAGCTCCATCCCACGGGCTACGTCAATGACCCATTCGTCATCGCGCAGAACGACCGCATGGTCGCCATCAACTCGGCCATCGAGGTCGACCTGACCGGTCAGGTCTGCGCCGACAGCATCGGGCCCAGGCTCTACAGCGGGGTGGGCGGGCAGTTCGACTTCATTTATGGCGCGTCCCGCGCCCGCGACGGCCTGCCCATCATCGCGCTGCCCAGCCGCGCCCTGAGCGGGGCGGCGTCCCGCATCGTCCCGATGCTGCAACAGGGCGCAGGCGTGACGGTCACGCGGAACCAGGTCCGGCTCGTGGTCACGGAGTACGGGGTCGCGGACCTCTACGGGCAAACCATCCGCCAGCGCGCCAGGGCGTTGATCGGCATCGCCGCGCCGGAATTCCGGGAGGACCTGGAGCGCGCCGCGCGGGGGTTACGCTACCTCTAACTGACCACCGGCGCTGGGACCATCTTCACATTCGGCCGGGTCCACTACCGGCCGGGCGGCTGGTGGGTGTACGTGACGAGCCCGTATTCCTTCTTGGTCGACGCCTGGTTGACGACCTTGTCCCCGACGGTGACCTTGATCCCCAGTTCGCCCTCGGGGGTCCGCTTCTGGAGGACGATCGAGAACCCTACGCGGGTCTGAAAGGTCAGCCTGGTCGGCACCGTGCCGGTGACGCTCTTGGTGGCGCCGAGTTCGCCCATGGATCCCTCGAACCGGAGCCCGGGCGTCCCGAACACCTCGATGACGACGTTCTGCGCTGGGAGAGACGGCGTGGGCGCCGCACCGGGCTCGGCGCGCCGCCGG
>JACQHU010000103.1 GCA_016198805.1 Armatimonadota bacterium | reverse complement strand
CCGATCTCGCTCCCGATGCCGGCGCCGCGGCGCGTGTTCGCGCCGGGCGAAGACGGCGAGGCCCCGCTGCTCGTCGTCGTGGAGAACACCCCACAGGCCCGTCCGCAGGCGGGCCTGGCCGAGGCCTGCCTGGTGTACGCGATGCCCACCGAGGGACGGATCACGCGGTTTCTCGCCGCGTTCTGCGACGCGGCGCCCAAGGCCGTCGGGCCGGTGCGCAGCGTCCGGCGCTATATGCTCGACATCGCCACCGACCTGGGCGCGATCCTGGTGCATGCCGGCTACAGCGGCGAGGCGCTGGCGGCTATCCGGGCCAACGGGATCCCGGTGATCAACCAGTTCTGGACGCCCGGCCCCTTCTGGCGCGATGCAGCACGCCAGATGCCTCACAACCTCTACACCAGCATCGACGGGCTGCGCGAGGCGGTGAAGAAGACGCCTATTGAGGTGCACCCCCGCGGTGTCTCCTACACGTTTGGGACCCCGGCCGCCGACGGGACCCCGGCGGCTGGTGTCACGCTCGACTACGGCCCGCTGTATGCCGTCCGATGGCGGTACGACTCGGAACGCCGCCGGTATCAGCGCGAGCAGGATGGGCGGCCGCACCTGGACGCCGAAGGCCGGCAGATCGGCGCGAGGTCGGTGCTCGTGGTCTTCGTCCGCTGGTGGCAGGTCCAGGAGAACGGCACTCTCAGCAGCCGGATCGACCTGACCGGCAGCGGCCGCCTGGTCATTGCCTCGGAAGGCCACCTGAGCGAAGGGGCCTGGACCCGATCGGCATCCGGGCCGCTGGTCCTGAAAGACGGCCGCGGCGGTCCGGTGGTGCTTCCCCGCGGCCCCGTCTGGATCGAACTGTTCACGGCTGACCGGCCGTTCTCGGTCGAGCCGACGAAATAGCGGTCAACAGCCGGCGACGTGACGGCGGACGGCTGAATCGCGCTAGAGGCCGATGGCGCAGCCGTCCACCCGGGGATCGGACGCGCCGATGTAGAGCCCCCGCTCGTGATCCACCATGATCCCCTGACCGGCTCCACCGCTTTCCATCTCGCCCATGGGCCTGAGGCGGTGACCGCGCCGCTCGAGTTCCGCCGGCGTTTCTGCCGGGTAGCCCGTGTCGATGCGGAGTTCAAACGGCGTCTCGATGGTCGCCGGATCGGTGCCGGGGAAGCTCTGCCAGCGCGGGGCTTCGACGGCCTGCTGCAGATTCATCCCGGCCTCCACCAGGTTCAGGAAGATCTGAAGGCTCCACTGCGGCTGCCCGTCCCCGCCCGGCGTGCCCCAGGTCAGCCAGGGTGCGCCATCCTTGGTGGCCATGTATGGGCTCAGCGTGTGCATGGTGCGCTTGCCGGGCGCGATGCAGTTGGGATGCCCGGCGGTGAGGGTGAACCCACGGCCTGCGCGGTTGTTGAGCATGATGCCGGTGCCCTCGACGATCTCTCCGCAGCCGAACGCCGCCGAGAGGCTGGTGATGTACGAAACGAGGTTGCCTTCCACGTCGGCGGTGCAGAAGTAGGTGGTGTCGCCCGGGACCTCCGCGGGCAGCCCGCCGGTTGGTGCCTCGGCGGCCCGGGCGGGATCGATGGCCCGACGCCGGTGGGCGGCGTAGGTCTTATCGAGTAACCGATCAATGGGATTCCGCACAAACTTCGGATCGCCCAGATACGCGACCCGGTCGGCATAGGCGAGTTTCTTGGCTTCCACGGCCCGATGCACCCAGTCAGCCGAACCCCAGGGCGCCGGCGAGAAGTCTTCGAGCAGGTTCAGCATCCCGAGCAGCAGGAACCCCTGCGACTGCGGCGGTGTGGTGAAGACGGTGATGCCCCGATAGGTCGTGTGCAGGGGCTCAACGACGTCGACCTCATACCCCGCGAGGTCGTCCGCCGTCAGCAGCCCGCCGTGGCTGCGGCCGTACTCATCGATCGCTCTCGCGATGGGACCGCGGTAGAAGGCCTCGGCGCCACCGGCGGCCACGATCCGCAGCGATGGGGCCAGATCGCGCTGGACCAGAATGTCGCCCTCGGCCAGCGGTCGGCCTTTCGGCAGGAAGACTGCGGCTGAGGACGGATACCGCGACAGCACCGGCTCGAGCTCGTGCATCCACTGCGCGACCTTCCGGGCGACGGGTACCCCCTCCTCGGCGTACCGGATGGCCGGCTCGAGCAGGTGCTGCAGCGTGAACCGTCCGCTGCCCCATCGTGTCAGCGCGGTCACCATCGCGGCTACCGCGCCGGGCACCGAGACCGCGAGCATCCCGCGCAGCGGCATCTTCGCGTAGCCGCGCTCGACGAAGAACTCACGGGTCGCGCCCGCAGGCGCCGGGCCGCTGGCATTCATGGCCCAGATGCGGCCTTCGCGTTTGCGATAGACGAGCATGAACGTGTCGCCGCCCAGGCCACTCATCATGGGCTGGGCGACCCCCAGGACGCCGGCGGTGGCGATCGCTGCGTCCACGGCGTTCCCGCCGGCGCCGAGCACCTGGAGGCCTGCGGCCGCGGCCAGCGGGTGGCCCGACGCGACCATGCCGCGGCGTGCCAGGACCATCGATCGACTCGTGCGCATCACGGATGTCACCTCTCAGGTGCATTCCCCCAGGGGCATTCCCCCCGGCTCCTGCCGACTCCTCCGGAGGTCGTCCGGGTTCCTTCGGAGGTAATGCGAAGTCCGCGCCGAATACTATCTGACCGCGTGAGACCACAACGACGAAAGGAGGCTAGCGATGGCAAAGATGTACTGTCAAGTCGTCGGTGTCGTCCTAATCGTCTTGGGGATCATCGGCTTTCTCACCAACGAACTCATCACCCTGCAGTTCGTGCCTGTCCACAACTGGATCCACCTGATCACCGGCGTGATCCTGGCCTACCTGGGCTTCACCGGAACATCCGTCAAGGTCGGGGCGCAGGTGTTCGGCGTCATCTATACCATCGTGGGGGTCGTCGGCTTCTTCGGCGGCGGCACGTTCCCGGTGCTCAACTTTCCTGTGAGCACTCTGTACAACCTGGTGCACCTGGTGATCGGGCTGTGGGGGCTGTGGGCCGGATTCGGCGCCAAGGAGGCGGCCACGGCATAGTCTGCGCTCGACCCGCGCGGGGCGGGCCCCGGCGTCGGCCGGGGCCCGCCGATTTTGAAGCGGTCCACCCCTGATGAGCCCTGTGCGTCTCCCCTCCTCTGAACAGCGCCGCGCCTTCGTCCGCCGCCTGCTTCGCTGGTACCGTCGGCACAGGCGCGACCTGCCCTGGCGCCGCACCACGGACCCCTACCGCGTCCTGGTCTCGGAGATCATGCTGCAGCAGACGCAGGTCGACCGCGTGCTCCCGAAATACCGGGAGTTCCTCCGCAAGTACCCGTCGATCGAGGCGCTGGCCGCCGCGTCCGTGGATGCTGTCCGGGAAACCTGGTATCCGCTCGGCTACAACATCCGCCCCGTGCGGCTGCACGCCATCGCCCGCGAGGTCGTCCGGCGGTTCGACGGCAGGATCCCGGACGACCGCGACACCCTGCTACGCCTGAAGGGGATCGGTCCCTACACCGCGGGCGCGGTGCTGTCGTTCGCGTACGGGAAGCGCGCGTCGATCCTGGACACCAATGTCCGGCGGGTGGTCCAACGCGTCTTCTACGGGACCACCCCACAGCGGGACACCACTCTCTGGCAGGTGGTCGAGCACCTGCTGCCGAGCCGCGCAGTCTACGACTTCAACCAGGCGGTGATGGAACTCGGCGCGACGACCTGCGTCGCCCGAACGCCGCGGTGCGCCGTCTGCCCGGTGCGGGCGCTGTGCCGCGCGCAGCCCTACTTCGCGCGCGAAGCCGCGCGCCGAGACGCGGCCCGTGGGGTGGCCGCGGGTCGGGCGGCCGCCCCAGGTCGGGCCGGAGCCCCCCGCCTGCGCCGCTGACCGCCGCGCGTCCGCCGCGCCATCCAGGGAGGCCGCCCTCGGAACTTCGCGGAGGGGCATAAGCGCTTGAGCGGGCAGGCCGGGCACTGCGGGGCCCGGGCTGTGCAGACCTCCCGGCCGAAGTAGATCACGCGCAGCGAGAAGTCCGACCACTGCGATGGCTCGAGCAACTGCGTCAGGTCGTGCTCGATCTTCGTGGGATCATCTTGGACCGTGAATCCCCAGCGCCGACTGATGCGACGGACGTGCGTGTCGACGACCATCCCGGGCTTGCCGAAGACGCCGCCCAGAATCACGTTGGCGGTCTTCCGCCCCACCCCGTGCAGCTGGAGCAACTCCGCCATCGTCTGCGGGACGCCGCCGCCGAACTTCTCCTCGAGCGTCCGGGCCATGCGGACGATCGCCTGCGCCTTCTGTCGGTAGAAGCCCGTGGAACGGATGTGCTCCTCCAACTCACGGAGGTCCGCCGCCGCAAAGTCCGCCGCGGTCCTGTAACGCGCGAACAGTCCCGGCGTCACCTTGTTCACTTGAGCATCGGTGCATTGCGCGGAGAGAATCGTGGCGACCAGCAGCTGCAGCGGGTTCTCGTGCCGGAGCGGCAGGCGGGTGACCGGATAGCGCTGGCCCAGGATCTCCGCGATCCTGGCGGCTCGCCCCCGGGCGCGCCGAAGCGTTTCGCCTGTGGGGAACTGCAGGGCAGGCTGTGGCGACATCGCGCGCAAGCCTCTAGCGTGTTCCGGGCTCGGGAGCGCGGATAGTGCGCCCCAGTTCCGGTACCCAGAGCCGCCCCACCTTGTTGCCATCTCTCAGGAGATACCAGATGGCGCCATCTGGCCCCGTCACGAGATTCACCGGATGGCCCTCGCGGGTCGGACTTGAGTACTCCGTGACCTCGCCTTCGGTGGTGATCCGCCCGATCTTGTTCCTGATCCAGATGGTGAACCACAGCGCCCCGTCGGGTCCCTGCGTGATGCCGATCGGACCGCCGCCGGGAATCCGGTATTCGGTGATGCGGCCGTCAGGAGCGATCCGGCCGATCTTGTTGCCACGAAACTGCGTGAACCAGACCGCGCCGTCTGGCCCCTGGGTCAGCCGGATGGCGTTGGCCAGACTGGTCGGGATTGGAAACTCCGTCACCCGGCCGTCCGGGGTAATCCGCCCGATCTTGTTGCCGGCAAGTTGCGTGAACCACAGGGCGCCGTCGGATCCGACGATGATCCCGCCTGGGCGGCCGTCGGCCGTTGGAACCGGGTACATGGTGACTTTCCCGTCGAGTGCCAGGCGCCCGACCGCTGCGCCCTCGCTGCGCTGCGAGGTAAACCAGAGGGCCTGGTCCGGCCCAACGACCAGCCCAAACGGTCCGAACCGACCGCTGCCGGGCACCGGAAACTCAGTGATCCGGCCATCAAGCGCGATGCGCCCGATCCTGTGCCCCAGTTGTTGGGTGAACCACAGCGCCCCGTCGGGGCCGGCGACGATGGTATTCGGGCCGCTGTCCGGGCCCGGGATCTTGAATTCCGTGATCACCCCTGAGGTGGTAATCCGGCCGATCATGTTCCCATCGTACATCGTGAACCACAGCGCGCGATCCGGCCCCACGGTAATGTACAGAGGGTCGCTGCCGCGCGTCGGGAGCGGGTACTCGGTGATCTGATGATGCTCGACGGCCGCTGCCGGGCCCGGGCCGCTCAGCAGCACGGCCAGCCCGACAGGGAGGAGCCACCGGGAAATGATTCGTCCGCGCAACAGGCCTTGCGCCATCCCGTCACCCCCCGGTCCGGGCACGTGCAAGCCTCTTACCTGTTGGGAGTTGATTGGCAGGCCGCAACGAAGAGACGTTCGATGTAGGATCGTCAGTCCCTCCGGGAGCGAACGCAGAAGGTGTTCGCGCACGCGCCTCCGACGGCTACCCCGGCCAGCAAGCGACGCGCTGCCCGATGTCGGAATGGGATACGCGGTCACCCGGCCATTGATCGGCATCCGGCTATCACCCGTTGCAGGAGGAATTCCGGAACTCAAAATGGAAATTCCGGTTCCCTATCCATTGGGCCTCGCATCTCCAACCCTTCTTGGAGGTGTGGACCATGAACGGAAATCTCGGTTCAGAGCGGTCGAGGGCAGTCCGCGAAGCACGAGAAGGAGCCATGTCGAGGCTGGACGTGCTTCCCCGGATCGCGGCGCTCGCTTTGGTCGCGGCCCTCTTTCCTGCGGTCGCCTCGCCGGCCCAGGGTGCCGTTCCCGCAGAGAACCTGATCAAGAACCCCGGCGCCGAGACGGGCACGCCGTGCGAAGGCGAGGCGTGCCAGACGACTTCGTTCGTCGTTCCCGTCCCCGGCTGGACGACGAAAGGCACCTTTACGCTCCTCGCCTACGGACGTGGCCCCGTCACCGCTCCCAGCGAGACGCAGCAACAGCGCATCAGGGGCGGCAAGCAGTTCTTCGCCGGGGGCTTCAACGGCGGTAAGAAGGATCCTATCGCGACCGCCAGCCAGACGATCGGCGTTGCGGGAGCGGCCAAGGAGATCGACCTTGGCATCGTCCGGGCGCGGCTCTCGGCCGCTATAGGTTCCTGCGGGCCCGACACCGCCGCACTGGACGCCGTGTTGCTCGACGCAGCGGGCGCCGATCTGGGCAAGCTGACGATCGGCCCCGTGAGTGGGCCGCCGCGCTTCGGCGCCACTGACCTCTCGGTGCGTTCGACGTTCGCGGCGGTGCCGAAGGGGACGCGCTCGATCCGGGTCGTCATGACCGCGACGCACAGGCTCGAGGGGAGTTGCACGAGCTGGAACGACGCTTACTTTGACAACCTCAGCCTGACGCTGACCGCGGAACGCTGACTGCGGGAGCCGACGCTCGCGGTAATCACCCAGCTTCGGGCGGCCCCGACTTCTGGGCGTATTCTCGTTTGATTACCTGTAAGGTGAATATGCCGGTGACCAACACCTTGTGAGGCTCCGATCGTTTCGGGAAATCCCCATCCTCACCGCGCGGGAGTTTGCCGCAACCTATCTCTGATAGAATTGCCAGTGAATCCAGAGGTCCGGACCCGACCAAGGAGCGCCCCATGCCCCATCCCGACCGCATCGCCCGCACCCGCACCCGGATGCAGGCCGCCGGCGTCGACCTGCTGGCCCTCTCGCCCGGGGATGACCTCTACTACCTGCTCGGCTACACCCCGCATCCCGATGAGCGCCCCTGCTACCTGTTCCTGACCCCCTCCGACGCGGTCTTTCTCGTCCCCGAACTCAACGCGGGGCAGGCGCGCGGACGCGT
>JACQHU010000113.1 GCA_016198805.1 Armatimonadota bacterium | reverse complement strand
GGATACGCGATCACCTTCCCCCGCGCGTAGCGCCGCATCTGCGTCCGCTCGGCCAGCCGGCGCATCTCCGCTTCGGTCATGTCGGCGAAGATGTTGATGTGCTGGAGGTACCAGAGCTTGGTCGCCTCAGACTCCTGAGCACGCGCAGCCCCCTGGCGAACCTCGGTCCCAGGCTGGCCGGCCCGCGGGCGCAGGAGGGTTTTCCGTAGCCAGGAGGTCGGCATCTCAGTAGGCCCTCGCGTAGTAGACGGTAGCCGTTGCCGGCCGGCCGCACACCAGGCAGGTCTCCTCCGGCTCGTCGTCTAGCGGGATCACCCGGGGCGAGGCGCCGGTGCGCTCGCGGATGGCGTCTTCGCACGCCTGCTCCTGGCACCAGCCGGTCTTGACGAACCCCCGCCGGTCGCGGATGGCCGCCTCAAGGTCCGCCATGGTCTTCGCTTCTACCATGTGCGCATCGAGGAAGGCTTTCGCCCGCGTGAAGTACGTGCGCTGTACGTCCTCCAGCGCCGCCGCAACCGTCTGCTCGATCCCGTCCAGGGACACGGTGGCCTTGCTGCCGTCGGGGCGCTTCACCAGCACCGTCTGTCGGGCCGCCACGTCCCGGGGCCCGATCTCCAGGCGGATCGGGACGCCGCGCATCTCCCAGTCGTTAAACTTCCAGCCGGGGGTGTATTCATCCCGATCGTCGAGGCGCACGTGGGCCACCTTCCCCAGGCGCTCGGCCAGCGCGCGGGCGGCGCCGAGCACGCGCTCACCGTCCCTGCCCAGGATCGGGACGATCACTACCTGGATCGGCGCGATGCGCGGCGGCAGCCCCAACCCGCGATCGTCGCCGTGCGCCATGACGAGCGACCCGATCAGGCGGCTGGACACCGCCCATGAGGTGGTCCACACGTACTTCTCCGTGTTGTCCCGGTCGAGGAATTTCACGTTGAACGCCCTGGCGAACCGCTGACCCAGGAAGTGGCTGGTGCCGGCCTGGATCGCCTGGCTGTCCGGCATCAGGGCTTCCAGCGTATACGTGTTGTCGGCACCGGCAAACCGCTCAGACGGCGGCTTCTTGCCGACCAGCACCGGAATCGCCAGGACATCTTCGAGCAACTGGCGGTAGATCTCCAGAATCGTCCGGCATTCCTGATCGGCCTCGTCGCTGGTGACGTGCGCCGTGTGGCCTTCGTGCCAGAGGAATTCGGCCGTGCGCAAGAACAGCCGGGTGGATTTCTCCCACCGCACCACGCTGTTCCACTGCAGCAACAGCACCGGCAGGTCACGGTAGGATTGAATCCATTTCGCGTACATGGGCATGATGATGGCTTCGGAGGTGGGCCGCACGGCCAGCCGCTCGGACAGCTCCTCGTCGCCGCCATGCGTCACCCAGGCGACCTGCGGCGCGAAGCCTTCGACGTGCTCGGCTTCCTTCTGTAGGAGCGACTCGGGCACGAACAGCGGGAAGTAGGCCGTGACGTGCCCGGTCGCCTTGAACCGCTCGTCCAGCCATCGCTGGATGCCCTCCCACAGCGCATAGCCGTACGGCCGGATGACCATGCAGCCACGGATCGGGGAGTAGTCCGCCAGCTCGGCCTTCAGGCACACGGCCGTGTACCAGTCCGCGAAGGACTCAGCTTTGCTGGGGATTTCTTTGACGAACGCCTGCGCTTCGGTCGTCATGCTCGCTCCAAATCAAAGAGCCTCACATCCCCAAGGGACGGGAGGCTCCCGCGGTACCACCCTTGTTCCGGTCCGGCACTCTGCGCGCGGTATCGGGCGCGTCCGGCGACCTCATCGGCCGCGGCTCAGGGGTGGGAAGCCCCCGTCATCGCCGTGTGTAGAGGTAATCGAATAATTATTCGACTATGACCGAATGTCAAGCCCCGGAGAGCACCTTCTCGTGCCCCACCAGCCTTCGC
>JACQHU010000100.1 GCA_016198805.1 Armatimonadota bacterium | reverse complement strand
CGAACTGGCGGGCGGCCCGGAGGATCTCCACGTCGACCTCCGACCAGTAGATCGCCTCGCCATTGACCCTGGCGGCCACGGCGCTCGCGCGGCGGGTCCCGGCAGTGAGCATCCAGGCGCCGGCGCCGACCGCGCCCAGCGCGATGATCGCCGCCACGGCCAGCAGGAGTTTGCGTGTGTTCATTAGGTCGGTCCCTCCTCCATGGAACGGGTCCAGCATACCCCAGCGGGGACGGCGCGGCTAGGGCTGGCGCCGTTCGCGCAGCGCGTAGTCGAGCGCCCGATCCAGCGTCATCGCCCGGCCCTCGTTCCACGCGGCCGAAAACGCCTCGTCGCCCAACCGCGCCCGAACCAGGGCGACGTTGCGATCGAAATCCTCGCGGTCGGCGGGCTCGAAGCTGGCGCCGGCGGCGGCCAGCAGCGCGTCGGCGGTCCCGAGCAGCGTCGCCGCCCGCTGGGGCGCGAGGTGCGCCGCAGAGGCTCCGGCCAGTCCTGCCAGGCACATGATGAGGATCTCTTTGATCCCCAGCTCACGGCCCAGCCCGAGGCTCTCCTCAAACAGCACCGCGGCCCGCCCCTGGTCGCCCAGACGCTGCGACGCGTATCCCAGGTTGTGAAGCGACATGGCCATGCCCCATCTGTCTCCAAGTTCTCGAAAGAGGGCCAGCGCGCCCTCGAGCAGGTCCCTGGCTTTCGCATAGTCGGCCTGGCTTCGCGCCACATCGCCAAGGCAGTTCATCGAGAGCGCCGTGCCCCACCTGTCCCCAATGCGCTGATAGACCTCAACGCTGTGGGCCATCAATTCCGCCGCTCTGGAGTGATCCCCTCGGGATTGCTCCACGTGCGCGAGATAGTGCAGCGCCAGCGCCCTTCCCCAATCGTCTCTGTGCTCCTCGCACAACGCCAGCGCTTCCCCGCAGAGCGCCGCCACACGCTCATAGTCACCCTGACGGTATGCGAGCACCCCGGCACCATTCAGCGCCCTGGCCCGGAGCGCCGGAGGAGCCGCCGTACCTCTGGCCAGCATCGCCTCCAGCCATTCGCGACCCTCGCTCAGATACGCGCGCACATCCCAGTAATGCCACAGCGCCCACGCCAGCCGCAGCCCGGACTCGGAGGCTTCCTTATCGGTCTTGCCCCACTCCAGAGCCACACGCAGGTTGTCGTATTCCAGGTCCAGGCGTTGCAGCCAGCGCTGCTGTCCCTGCCCCCGCAGTGCCGCCTCGGCCTGCTCTGCCAGGGCCAGGAACCAGGCCAGATGCCGCCGGTGGACGTCTGCGACCTCGCCTGCTTCCCGCAGCCGGTCCAGGCCGTACCGGCGCACCGTTTCCAACAGCCGGTAACGGTGTTCACCCTCCCGG
>JACQHU010000104.1 GCA_016198805.1 Armatimonadota bacterium | reverse complement strand
GCCTGGCCGCCCTGGCGGTCATCGGGGTGCTGGGCCTCGTGCGGATGACGACACGCGCCGCCTGGGTCGTGGAAAGCCGCCTGGACGCCCAGCAGCACGCGCGGCGGGCCGTCGAACGGCTCACCGAGGAACTCCGCTGGGCCGAAGACGTCGTCGCCGATCCCGGCTGTGCACCCGGTGGATTGTGCGCCGATCGCGTGACGGTCAGGATCCCCGCCGGGAATCCCTACCGGCGAGACCTGGCCTACGACGTGCTCTTCCAGCGCGACGCGCGCGGGCGCGAACTGGAACGCCGCGTCGGACGTGGGGTCAACAACCTGGCCTCGTCCGTGGACAGGCTGTCGGTCGCGTACTTCACGGCCGCCGGCGCTCCTGCGGTCCGACCTGAGGATGTCACCAGTATCAGGATTGCCCTCGTGGTCACCCCGCCCGGCGGGCCGCCGGCGGTTGTCGAAAGCGAAGTCGCACTGCGCAACCGCCGGGTGCCGTTGAGCACCCCCACCCTGCGCCCCGTGTGGAGACCGTCGCCGCGCGGTCCCTGGGAGCCCATCCCTCCCGACCGCGTGGTGCCGGTCCGACCTCCGGGCCCGTCTGAACCCCGGTGATGCAATCCTGCTCAGACCCCGTACTCCTGGTAGGCGTTGGTGCAGGGCGGCCCGGCGGCCGCAAGCAGGCGCCCGGCGTGGAGATCCATGATGACGGACGCCACGGTCTCATACCGGTCGGCTTCAGGCAGCGCCGGGTTCGGATGCCGGCAGATCGATTCGGGGTACTCCTCGTGATCACGCAGGGCGGTCTGCATCGCCTCGAGACCGATGAGCCTGCCCGTGGGGGCCGACGCCAGCAGCCGCTCCATCCGTCCGCAACGGTGGTAGGTCGACCTCGTCCAGAAGACCAGCCAGGCTGCCGGCGACCCGACACCCCGACGGCGCTGCTCGACAATCGGCTGCCGGACGCCCAGCCGTTCGGCATCGAAGAAGTGATTCGCGTGCACCAGGATGCCTCCCACGGGATCGTGGACGCATACGGCCTGTGGGGCGGTCTCGAGATCGACGGCGGTTCCCTGCCCAGGGCCGCCCGCCTGCCCGATCAGGAAGTTGGCGGAGCACGATCGGGCGCCGCGGGTGGCGGCGCCGACGGCCTCATCGAGCGTCTTACTGCAGAGGATCTCCCAGGTCCGCAGGTGGAACGGCCGCCCGAGCCGTGACCAGTCGTCTTCATTGGACAGCAGGCCGTTCACGACCAGCCCCACGCCGGCGCTGTTCACTCCGATCTTGCCGCCTGCGATGCCGGCCTCGGTGAAGGAGAGGATGCGAAGCCCGTCCGGACAGGTGATGTGCTGCAGGACCCCGGCGATACCCGGGACCCAGTCCCAGTTCTGTCCCAGCCAGAGATGAGCGTCTGCGGCGGCCGCCGGAAGGACCGCGAACGCGGTACAGTCGCCGGCGGGCGCAGGAAGCGTCCCGGTGTCGGCCTGGCCGATACGGGAGAACTCGGTGTAGAGGAGTTCGTATCGCAGGTTGAGCGCCGCCACGTCTGCCAGCGCCTGTCCGGCGCCCTCGGCGATGCCTTCCACGATGGCGGCGAACTCCGGGCTCTGAGCCGTGAGCGCCTCCCAGTACACGCCGACACGCCGCAGCACCTCGTCGCGCGGCAGTTCCGCCTCCTCGGCGAAGCGCCTGAAGTACAGGGCCAGGTTGTGCGCGATCAGATCGCGGCACGCCCGGCCGTGTGCCAGTCCGAGATCTCGGCCGGCGTCGGCAAGGCGCAGCAGGGGAAAGCCGGCCTCAGACATGATCTCGCGCACCGTCCACCCGGGTGGCGGGCGCGATATGGCGCTCAAGCGTCAGCCAGGCCGGCTGCCGCGCGAATCCCAGCCGTTCGTTGATGACCAGGATCGCCTGGTTGTTCTCCTCGTTCCAGGTCCGGAGTTCCGGATACCCCTGGGCCCGGGCGTACAGCGCGGCGCTCACCTTGAGCGCCATCGCAATGCCACGGCCGCGAGTGGCTGGCAGCACGCCTGTGGCCCCATGGTAGACGTACGCATCGGTGGCGGATCGAACCAGCGTCGACTCCCCTGCGTAGTCTTCGCCCACCCGGGCCAGGAAATGGCCATCGGGCAGGCTGGTCGGCGACTCAACCACCAGGTGCAGGAATTGCTCGAACGGCAGCGGCGTGTAGGGAATCGGCGAGGGAATGTCCCGCGCCACGGCGGTGTGCAGCGCGTGGACGCGGCGGAGCGTCTCGGGATCGCGCGCCCGTTCCTCGGCCAGCGTGGTGATCACGACGCCCGCGTCGCGCGCGCGGTCCAGGTACCGCAAGAACGCCGACGGGTCGAACCGGCGGAGCTCGAGCCGATTCTCCCAGGTGCGCATGGTCTCCCGAAACCCGCGCCGCACCAGGAAGGCCACCGTCATCGCCGTGGCATAGCCGCCGGCCCGCAGCCGGGCCCGTTCGTGGCGGAGATCGTCGAGGGTCCCCGGGTACTCCGGGAAAACAGCGTTGCCGACCTCGACGATGCGCGGGTCGTCGGCCTCCTGCGCTTCGCGGATGGTCACCATGCCAATCATGCTCTACAGTATACGCAGCGGCAGCGGGGCTGTCCTGGCCCCTGGCGCTGGCCGGGCGCTGAAGACACGGCGCTTGACGG
>JACQHU010000098.1 GCA_016198805.1 Armatimonadota bacterium | reverse complement strand
GGACACCACCACGCTGGCCAGCAGGTATCGGAGCGCCTGCCGGGGTTCCCGCGGATCAGCGAAATCGGTCTGTCGGGCGAAGGCGAACGGGCGGCGGATGATCGCTCCGGTCAGCCGCAGGTAGACCGCGATGACCTCGAACAGCCCACCAATGATCGGGATCTCAGTGAACCGATCCATTTACATCTCCCCGAACCGCTGCAGAAACCCCGCCACCGACCGCTCGAACAGCCGCAGCCCGGTCACTGTCGCGTACTCGTTCGGGCTGTGCGCCCGGCCGCCGTGGCCCAGCCCGCCCATCACGAACGGCATCTTCAACACATCCGAGAACAGGTACATCGGCGCGCTGCCGGCGATCCGGGGCCAGGCGTAGGGCTCGATGCCCTGGTCGCGGATCGCCGCCACCAGCGCCTGGACCGCCGGGCTCCGCCACGGCGTCTGCGCCCAGGGGTAGGCTTCCCAGCGGTGAATCTCGATGTCGGCGTAGCCCTGCGCGTCCAGGTGACGGCGGAGCCGCTGGAGGGTGCGCTCGATGTCCATGTGCGGCACCAGCCGGATGTCCACGCGCGCCCGCGCCTCGTGCGGCAGCACCGTCTTGGACCCCGGGCCCACCCAGCCCGATGCCAGGCCGTCGATGTTCAGCGTGGGCAGCGTCAGGTAGTTCCGCAGCAGCGTCTCGCCGTGGCCTTCCAGCCTGAACCGCTGCACGTCGTTCTGCGCCAGGAACGTGCGTTCGTCGAACACTTCGGCCAGCCGCTGGAGCAGGTGCTCCTCGTCGGGGTTCAGGTCCGCCACTTCATCGTAGAACCCGTCGATCAGGATCTGCTCGTCGCGGCCCATCATCGAGGCCAGGGCCTGGAGCAGCCGCCAGGTCGGGCTGCCGATCCAGACGGCGTTGCTCCCGTGGATCATCCGGGTCTGCGGGCCGCCCCAGGCGCCGCCGCGGCAGACCAGTTCCATGAAGATGATGCCCTTCACGCCCAGGTACAGGGCGGGGATGCCGCGGGCATCCTGGGAGAAGGACGCGAAGTAGGCGGCGTCCGCGCGCAGGACCTCACGGTGGGCCGCCACGACCTCCGGCAGGTTCCGGCTGCCGAGTTCTTCCTCACCTTCGATCAGGAAGAGCACGTTGACCGGCGGGGGCGCGCCCAGTACGCGGTATGCCGCCAGCGCATTGAAGAAGCCGGCCATGGGGCCCTTCGAGTTGAACACGCCCCGCGCGACCACCGAGGGACCGTGCGCCGGCAATTCGACGACCTCGCCGGCGAACGGCGGCACCGTCCAGTCTTCACCTTCCACCGGCTGGACGTCGTACATGCCGTAGAAGAGCAGCGTCTTCGGCGCGCCGGCCTCCAGCCGCCCCAGCACAGCGGGGTGGCCGGCGGTCGGGACGACCTCCGCCGATCCGCCGACTTCGCGAATCGTCGCCGCCACCAGATCGGCCATGGCGGCGATGCCGGTGCCGTCGGCGCTGATGCTGGGCTGGCGGACGAAGGTCCGGACGCGCTCCAGGTGCTGCGCCTGGTGCGTGTCGATGTACGCCATGATGTCCGGGCCGGGGGACGCCGTCATCGCTGCTGCGTCAAAACGGCCCGCGCACCGCGCCGCCGTCCACCTGGTAGGTCCCGCCGGTCAGAAAGCTCGCCCGGTCCGAGGCCAGGAACACCGCCAGGTCGGCGAACTCCCGCGGCTCGCCCAGGCGTCCCAGGGGGATCTGGGAGAGCCACAGGCGCTGCTTCGCGTCCTCAAATGAGGTGCCTTCCCGCTTCGCGTACTGCTGCGTGAGTTCGTTCAACCGGTCGGTGGCGATGGGACCGGGGCACAGGGTGTTGACCAGGATGTTGTACGGGGCCAGTTCGACGGTCTGGGTCTTGGCCAGCCCGACGACCGCCAGGCGCACGGCGTTGGAGAGGGCCAGGTTGGACAGCGGCTGTTTCACCGTGAACGAGGCCACGTGCAGGATACGGCCCCAGCGCTGCTTCTGCATCGTCGGGATCACGGCGCGCGACAGCCGCACGACCGACAGCAGCAGGGTCTCGACCGCAAGGGTCCACTGGGCGTCGGTGAGCGACGCGACCGGCCCCGACGGCGGCCCCCCGGCGTTGGTCACCAGGATGTCGATGCGCCCCCAGCGGTCCAGGGCCGGCCCGACGAGGCGGTCGATGTCGTCCGGCCGGCTGACGTCGGCGACCACCGGGACGGCCTCACCGCCGGATGCCCGGCACGCGTCCAGGCCGTTGATCGCGGCCGCCGCCCGGGCCACGGCGTCGGGCGTGCGCGAGCAGATGACGACCCGCGCGCCTTCGGCGGCCAGGCCCTCAGCGATCGCCCGGCCCAACCCCCGGCTGGAGCCGGCCACGATCGCCACCCGGCCTCCAAGCCCCAGATGCATGCGGTGACCCTCCCGTCCGCGTGATCCAGATCACGCTGCGTCGAAACGCGGCGAGTCGTGACTTGGCGACGGGCACGTGGGTCTCCTTCTCGTCATCCAGCAGGAGGCTCTGCACGTGCCGCGACCACGGGACGAGTGCCCGCACACGGTGCAGGTTGACCAGATACGCGCGGTGGGTGCGCAGGAAGCCGTGCGGGGCCAGCAGCCGCTCGATCTGGGCCAGGGGCGCGCGCACCGGATGGATCCCATCATCGGCGTGCATCAGGCAGACGCCGTCGCGGGCTTCGACGAACCGGATCGCCTGAGGCGCCAGCGCCAGCCGGTGGTCGCCTGCGGGCACGAAGATCCGCGCCACCGGCGCCTCGCCTCTGGTTCGCTGCAGGCGCGCCCAGACGCGCTGTATGGCTTCCCGCACCCGCGCCGCGGTCAGCGGCTTCACCAGGTAGTCGGCGGCGTCCAGGTCGAACGCGGCCGCGGCGTAGTCAGCATAGCCCGTCGCAAACACCACCGCCGGACGCGCGCCGGGTTCCAGACGGCGGGCGACCTCCAGACCGTCGAAGTCCGGCAGCCGGACGTCCAGGCAGAGGAGGTCCGGTGACGTGCGGCCGACGGCCGGGAGGACCTCCGCGCCAGTCGCACATTCCGCGACGGTGCGAACCCGACAGTCCTCCAGCAGGCCGCGCAGATGCCAGCGGGCGCCGGCCTCGTCGTCGGCGATCACCGCCCGAAGCAAACCCGAGGGAGTCATGACAGGCCCCCCAGAGGCCGCTGCGCGGGAACCAGCACAGGCGCGCTGATCGCCGCCACCGTCCCGCATCCGGGCAGTGCAAGGATCCTCAGGCGCGCATCAGAGCCCCACAGCGCGGCCAGCCGGCATCGCACGCTGATCAGCCCCTGGCCCGCGCGCAGGCCGGCCGAAGGCTGCCGCCGGATCCCGGGACCGTCGTCGGTCACGGCCAGCAGCAGCAGGCCGTCTGCGACGCGAGCCGAGATGCGGATCCGGCCGCCGCCAGGGCGACGGCTAATGCCGTGACGAACCGCGTTTTCCACCAGAGGCTGCAGGAGGAGCGGTGGCACCATGGCGGATAGAGCAGCCTGCGCGCAGGCGACCTCGAGGCGTAGACGCCCGCCCATGCGGGCCCGTTCCAGCCCCACGCACACCAGGATCATGCGGATCTCTTCCGCCAGCGGCACCAGCGGCCGGGCGAGGCCGAGCAGATCGCGCAGGTGGGCCGCCACCAGCGCCAGGAGGTCTTCAGCGGCATCGGGCCGCCGCCGGGCCAGTGCGGCAACCGTCTCCAGCACGTTGGCCAGCAGGTGAATCTGGACGCCCGCCTGCCACAGAGGGAAGAGTGTGACCGCGCGGGATGTGTGCGTCCGCCGCCCCCCAGTGATCACCGGGCCTCCGTAGTATTCGCGGCGCACGGCGGCGCTCGCGCCCACCTCAGGCGCCGCGGTAGAGTCACGGTCCGGACACAGCGACCCATGGACCGTTCGGGATAGGCGTCATGCGCTCCTGCCACTTGACCGCCCGCGTCGCCGTTGCGCACAGTGCGCCCCGCCGGCGGGACCGGACCATCGGCTCGCCCGCCAGGAAGCGGCGCAGCCGCACCAGGGCCCGGGTCTGGATCTCGACGATCCGCGTGATCGAGAGCCCCAGGCGCGCGGCCACCTCCCGCAGCGGCATGCCGCGGATCATCCGCATCGCCAGGACCTCCCGGTCACGCGGGGGCAGGGCCTGCAGGCCGCGGCGCACGTGCCGCAACAGATCGGCCTGGAGCGCCAGGGCTTCCGGTCCCTGCGATTCGTCTTCGGGGACCATCAGCGCCTCGTCGAGATCGAGGAACTGGATGCCGCCGCGGGCCTGCGCGCGGCAGGAATCACATCTGGCTTTCAGCGCGCGCCTGATGGATCGCGGCACAGGATCGCGGGCACGCAACCCGTCGAGGATTGCCCCCCGGATGCGATGGCTGGCATAGGTCGAGAAGCAGACGCCCCGGGTCGGATCGTAGCGGCGCAGCGCGTCGATGAGGCCGATGACCCCGTCATTGATCAGTTCGTCGAGTTCCACCGTCGAGGGCAGTCCGCGACTGAGCGTCCGCGCCACGACCTCGACCAGCGGGAGATAGGTGACGACATCGCGACCCGGCCAGACCTGCGGCTCCATGGCGCACCTCCCAGGGCACCATGAGGATGCACCGCGCGTGCCGCGGGAGGTGCAGTACGTGACGTGACTGGGGCAAGACGGCGATCAACGCGGTTCGCCTCGGGGATGACCGGGATGTGGGATGCACATGCGCGGAGGAAGCACGACTCCGGCAGGGTATGTATGGAAGCGCGAGGACAGGCAGTGGAGGCGCAGACATGCAGATCGAGATCCAGGGGACCAGGCTGGGGTACACGGTGGAAGGACAGGGGCCGCCGGTGGTCCTGATCCACGGGTTTCCGCTGAACCACCGCATGTGGCAACCGCAGGTTGCTGCGCTCCGCGACCGGTTCACGGTCATCACCCCCGACCTGCGCGGGTTCGGCGCCTCCGGCCCGCCCGCGGAGCAGACCACGATGGACACGTACGCCGACGACGTCCTGCGGCTGCTGGACGCGCTCGGCTACCGCCGAGTCATCCTGGGTGGGCTCTCGATGGGAGGCTACGTGGTCTTCCGCATCCTGGCCCGGGATGCCGCGCGGGTCGGGGCGCTGGTGCTGGCGGACACGCGCGCAGAGCCGGACTCGGAGGAAGGGCGCCAGCGCCGGTACGCGACCATCGCGCGGATTCAGGCGGAGGGCGCCGAAGGCTTTCTCAGCGACTTCATCGGCACGCTGGTGGGACCTACCACAAAGGCGCAGCGGCCCGACGTGCTGGCCGCCGTGCGGGAGATCGTCGGGGGCCCGCCGCCGCAGAGTCTGGCCGCGGCGCTTGGGGCCATGGCCACCCGTCCCGACAGCCGGCCGCTGCTGGCCTCAGTGGACTCACCGGCGGTGGTGCTGGTCGGAGAGGAAGATACCCTGACACCCCCGTCGGCCGCCGAGGCGATCGCCGCGGGGCTCCGGCGGAGCCGGATGGTCACGATCCCGGCCGCCGCCCACCTGGCGAACCTCGAGGCACCGGAACAGTTTAACCGCGCGCTCCGCGAGTTCCTGACGGCAGAGGCTGGGAGCGCCAGCTAGCGTCGGGCGTCGAGCGGGCCGGGATCGGTCGCCGGTCAGCCGCGGGCGTCGAGCGGGACGTAGGTGCGGTTGAACAGTCCGACGTAGTCGGACGTCGGCCGGATCAGGCGGTTGTCGGCATACTGCTCCAGGATGTGCGAGGTCCACCCGGAGATACGGCTCACCGCGAAGGTCGCCGTGTAGAGATTCATCGGAATCCCCATCGACCGGTACACCGACGACGAGTAGAGGTCCACGTTGGCGAAGATCCGCCGCTGCGAGGTCGTGACCTCTTCCACCCGGCGGGTCAGCTCGTACCACCGCACATCGCCGGCCCGTTCTCCCAGGCGTTTCGACATCGAGCGCAGGAACCGCGCGCGAGGATCCTCCGTCCGGTAGACCCGGTGGCCGAACCCGGGGATCTTCTTCTTGGCGACCAGCATCTCCGTGATGGCGGGCTCGACCTGGTCGGGGCTGCCCAGACGCTCCAGCAGGCGCATGACCTCTTCGCTGGCGCCGCCGTGGAGCGGCCCTTTGAGCGTCCCGATGGCCGAGACCACCGCGGAGTGCATGTCCGACAGCGTCGCCGCCGTGACACGGGCAGAGAACGTGCTGGCATTGAACTCGTGGTCGGCATGGAGGACCAGGACCATGTCCAGGGCCCGGGCGACCTCGGCGTCGGGTGGCTCACCGTGCAACATGTACAGGTAGTTGCCTGCGTGGCTCAACGCCGCCCGCGGGGAGACCGGCCCGGCCCCCGAGCGCAGGCGGTGGAACGCCGCCACCACTGCCGGGATCTGCGCCGTCAAACGCACCGCCTTGCGCATGTTCGCCTCGGGCGAGTTGTCCTCGACGTCCGGATCGAAGTGCGCCAGCGCCGAGACGGCGGTGCGCAGCACGGCCATGGGGGTGGTGGTCGCAGGGATCTTCCTGAGGATGTCGATGACGGGGCCGGGCAGGGTGCCGGCGGCCAGCAGGTCTGCCTTCAGCGCGTTCAGGGCGCTGCGCGTCGGCAGGTCGCCGTGCCACAGCAGGTAGGCGGTTTCCTCAAAGGTGCCGTGCTCAACCAGATCCACCGCGTCGTACCCGCGGTAGATCAGCCGGCCCGACTGGCCGTGGATGAAGCAGATCGAGGAGGTCCCGGCGACGACCCCCTCAAGCCCCTCCTGTACCTGAGATCTGCCGGGCTGGGACGCCATGACGCCTCCTTGCAACCTGCCGGTGGTACGACTAGTCTACTACACTCCGGCCGTCCCGGCGTGCCGCCGGTCCAGGTCCCGGAACCGGCCGTGCTCTTTATGGAAGAACATCTCGATGTCGCCCACCGGCCCGTTGCGGTGCTTGGCCACCCGGATCTCCGCGATGTGCTCCTTGCCCTCGGACCGGGCCTTGTTCTGATCGTAGTATTCTTCGCGATAGATGAAGAGCACCAGGTCAGCGACCTGCTCCAATTCACCCGATTCCCTCAAATGTGACAACTGCGGCCGGCGGCTCCCGGTCGCCTCCACCACCCGGGACAGCTGCGAGACCGCCAGCACCGGGATGTCCAGTTCTTTGGACAGCGACTTGATCGACCGGGCGATCTCCGAGACCTCCTGCGTCCGGTTCTCCGCCCGCTTGTACGACTGGAGCATCTGCAGGTAGTCGATGATGATCAGGCCCAGCCCGTGCTCGGCGCGGAGTTTCCGCGCCTTGGCCCGCATCTCGATGCTGGTGAGGTTGGCCGTATCGTCGATGAAGATCGGCGCCTCACTGAGCCGGCCCATGGCTGACGCCAGGCGCGGCCAGTCGGCATCGGTCAGGTAGCCGCTGCGCAGGCGTGACGAATCGACCTGGGCCTCGCTGCACAACATCCGCTGGACCAGCTGCTCCTTGTTGGTCTCCAGGCTGAAGATCGCCACCGCAATCTTATGCTCGAGCGACGCGTGCTGGGCAATGTTGAGCGCGAAGGTGGTGTTGTGCACGCAGATATCGTTGGCGATGAAGTTGTGCGTCTCCGGCACCGTGAGGTCATAGACCTGGAACGCCCCGATCTCCTCGATGCCGGTGACCTCTTCCCACATCACGTCGATATCGTCCAGCAGGGACCGCTGCGCGTTGCGCGCCCACCGGCGCAGCCGTTCCCAGCCGAACACGCCGGTCTCGCGGAAGGCCGCCAGCGCGGCGCTGACCCCCAGGACGAGCGTCGTCCCTTCGAGGCTGGCGGGCACCCCGAACCGCAGCAGCAGGTGCTGGAGGCCCCGCGCCATCCGCCGCGACGGGAGGCTGGCGGTGATTGTGTAGCCCTCGGGATGTTCGCTCACCTCGGCGATGCTCCCGAGCAGCCGGTTGACAAACAGCGCCAGTTTGTCGCGCCGCAGCGTGAAGACCGCCGGCGGGATCACCCGACCAGCCGGCGGCTGGCCCAGTTCCGGATAGCGCCACAGGAGGTCGGCGACCGCCGTGCCGCCCTCGGCACCGCCGCCGATGCCCGAGGAGGCAGCCGAGTGGCCCCGGGTCGCCGCAAGGATCGCCTCGGCGGCCGACGCCGCATCGGCGAAGTCCTCGGCGATACGCGGGTCCGCCGGCAGGCGCCCGCTGCAGAGGTAGGCCAGCAGTTTGACTTCATGGTCGGGGAGTTCGCTACGACCGAAGACCGGCAGCCGGCGCGGCACGGCGATCAGCACCCCGGGCGCCAGCGCTGCCAGCGGCTCCCACCCATGCGGGGTGAGGAAAGGATGCGTGAGCGTGGTCTCCACCTGCCGCCCGCCGCTGGTGGTGACCCGGAACACCGGCTTGATCCCGTCGTCGACAAAGAGACTCGGGGTGGCCGGCCGGAACCGGTTGTTCCGGTCGAGGGTCAGGAGCGCGGCGTGTCCTGCGGTGACCATCTCCTGGACGGTGCGGACTTCGCCGGTGGTCGCGTCGACGACTTCGGCGTCGAACTTGAGGCACTTGCCCATCGACGGCCGGGCCGCCACGATGATCAGGTCGGCCGGCTGCAGGCCTGAGGTCAGCTTGTCGAGTTCGGTGAAGCCGGTGGGGACGCCGGTGACCATGCCCTTGTCGCGGTACCGGCGGTCGATCCGCTCGAAACTCTCGCGCAGGATCTCCGGAATCGGCACGAAGTGCTGGCCCATCCGGCGGCTGGCGATGCCGAAGACCAGCTTCTCCGCCTGGTCGACGAGCAGTTCCACGTCCTGATCTTCACGGTACCCCATGCCGACGATCTGCGTGCCCGCACTGATCATCTGGCGCAGCATCGCCTTCTGGACGACCAGACGCGCGTAGTACTCCACGTTGGCCGCCGTGGGCACCGCGTGCAGCAGACCGGTGACGTAGGCCGCGCCGCCGACGTCGTCGAGAATGCCCTTGGCGCGCAGACGGTCGGTGACGCTGATCAGGTCGGCCGGCTCGCCCCGCTCGAACAGGTCGGTGATGACCTCGAAGATGCGCCGGTGCGCGTCGCGGTAGAAGTCCTCCGGCCGGACGATTTCCACCACACGGGCGATCGCGTCGCGCTCCAACAGCATCGCGCCCAGGATGCTCTGCTCGGCCTCCAGGTTCTGGGGCGGTACGCGATCGACCGGAGGACCGTCCGTCATAGCGAACTCCTGTTCGGTATATGGTGCCCTTAGACTAGCGAACAAACGTACGGTATGTCAAGGGACTTCTTCGGAAACGGTGCCACGAAGTCAGAGGTTGGGCGCCGGGCTGTGCGCTTCCTTTGGGATGAGGTGGGGGCAATACAGATTCTCGTGAGGATAACCGCACACTTTGCGGGGATAACCCCGGGTTCCGATGGGGATAACCGCGGCGATTGTGGGGATAACCCCTGGACGACCCGGGGCACCGGGATCGAGGGGGCCTAGCGTGCGCCGGTGACGTTGAGGTCGACGCGGACGACCACCCCGGGCCTCAACCGGATCGGCACCCGATAGAATCCCTCAACTTTGATGGGATCGTCCAGTTCGACCTGCTTCCGGGTGACGGCGAATCCTCTGGCCTCCAGGGCCTTCGCGATCTGCTGGGACGTCACCGCGCCGAAGAGCCGCCCGCCCTCACCGGCCTTGGCCCGGATCTCCAGCACCAGGCCTTCCAGACGCTGCATCTGCGCCGTGACCGCGTCGCGCTCCCGCTCGGCGCGCCGCCGCATCATCTGTTTCTGGTGCTCCAGGTGACGCAGCGCACCCGGGGTCGCCTCGACAGCCAGATAGCGCGGGATCAGATAGTTACGTGCGTGCCCCTCGGACACTTCAGCCACCGTGCCGGCCTTGCCGGTGCCGGGCACGTCCTTGAGGAGGATCACCTTCACAGCTTCGCTCCCGACGGCTTCGGCCGTGGCATCCCCCACCGCTCCCGCACCTTGAGTGCGGAGTCGAGAATCCCCAGGATCACCAGGAGGGTCCCGACGATCGGGGTCACCATCGCGAAGGCGACGGCCATGGCCTGGGCAAAGCGGCCAAATCCGAAGTTCCCCAGGATCACGAGACCGGCCAGCAGCCCCTGGAGCATGAAGAGGATCTGCGTCCCGATCATCAGGCTACGGCCCACGCCCTGAAGGGCGGCAACCCCGCCGGGTGCCGTCCCGACCACCAGCACCAGAAAGGACAGCGGAACCAGCCACACCGCTGCTGCGGGGAGTCGCCAGGTCCTTAGCGGCGGCAGCGGCTTCAGCCGGTAGCCAAAGCGGTGGAGCACGCGCCGACCGACTTCGTAGTTGAGCCACGCGGCGATGACCACGCTGAACACGAGGGCCACCGGCAACAGGTAGGGCAGTTGCCTGGCGACTTCCCGCATCTGCGCGGTCGCGGCCTCGATCTGTGCCTTGGGCAATCCCATCCGAGCGTACAGCGACGCCGACATCTCGGCGCTGCGCTCCATGGTCTTCTGCATCTCCTCGGCCATGGCCGCGGCGCCACGGGGCCCGGCACCCAGCAATCCCAGAAAACTGACCGTCATCGAGATCGAGGTCACCAGG
Organism: Armatimonadota bacterium; assembly: GCA_016198805.1. GTDB lineage: Bacteria > Sysuimicrobiota > Sysuimicrobiia > Sysuimicrobiales > Humicultoraceae > JACQHU01. Next base: position 6,574 of record JACQHU010000098.1, on the reverse strand, counting down.
GCCCCCAGCAGGACGACCCGGCTGGCGTCCCACCCCTGACGCGCGCCGATGCCCAGCACCAGGCCCATGGGCGCAAAGGAAATGAGGATCCCCAGCCCGACCAGCGGGCCGGCTAGTGTCGCACCTACCAGCGCGCTCACCACGCCGGCGATCGCCGCCACCCGGAGTCCGTGCCGGATGACCAGCACCGCCAGGGGGAGCGGGCACAGCAGGGCCGTGGCCATGCCGATCACAGGCAGGTACCGGGTCGCGACGGCAAAGAGAGCGACCAGAGCCGCGAGAATGGCCCCTTCAGTCAGCCCCCGGGTGCCAATGGATCGGGTGCTCATGGTGCATGGGGAATCCGGGTCGCCAGACGGGACGATGCCGCCGGACGCCCCGCAAAAACCCTGCGTTACTCCCCGGTATACGGCAGCAGCGCCAGTTCGCGCGCCCGCTTGACGGCAACCGCCAGCACCCGCTGATGCTTCGCGCAGTTCCCGGACACCCGTCGGGGCAGGATCTTCCCGCGATCGGTCACGAAGCGCCGGAGGCGCTGGGCATCTTTAAAGTCGATCCCCTTGACCTTGTCGACGCAGAAGGCGCAGTTTTTCCGCTTGGGCCTGCGGCCGCGCCACTGCCTTTTCGGAGCATCAGCCATACGAACCTCCTAGAAGGGAACGTCCTGCTCGCCCTCTTCGGCGAACTCTTCGCCCTGGGCCACACCTGCCGGCACGCCGGTGGCTTTCCGGTCGAGAAAGCGCACGGCGGTGGCCACCACCTCGGCAACCCTGCGCTTCTGGCCGTCCTGCGTCTCGTAAGACCTGATCTGCAGGCGGCCCTCTACCGCCACCAGCCGGCCCTTGCTCAGATGCTGGCTGACCTGCTCGGCGAGCTTCCGCCAGACCACGATATCGATGAAGTCCGTCTCCCGCTCGCCCTGCTGGTTGGCAAACGCTCTGTCAACCGCCAGGGTGAACGAAGCCACCGGATGACCGCTGGGGACGTACCGCAACTCTGGGTCGCGGGTGAGCCGACCGATCAGGATAATCCGATTCAGCACGTCGCTCCCTCCCTTGTCCGGAATTTAGACCCTGGGCGACTCGGCTGGCGAATCAGGCGACGCCTCAGGGTGCGGCACCGGAGCTCCGGCGGGCGCAGCCGGCGGCTGGGAAGTTTTGGGAGGCGCGATGGACCCGACGGCGACGGTGACTGAGGCGCGCAGGACGTCTTCAAGGATCCGGATCGTCCGCCGGATCTCAGGAATAGCCGGACCGGGCGCAGAGAACCGGACAAAAACATAATGGCCCTCCCGGTATCGCTGGATCGGGTAGGCCATCCGGCGCTTCCCCCAGGTCTCGGTATGCTCGACGGTGGTGCCCTGCTCGGCGAGCCGCTGGTTCACGCGCTCGACGACGGCCGTCATCGCCTCGGTATCGAGATCCGGCCTGACGATGTACACCAGGTCATAGCTTCTCAAATGCACCCCCTCCTCCTCTGGACTTCCGGAACCGTGGCGCTGGGTCCGGAGGGCGTCGCGCCCGTGGCCCTCCTCGCGGCAGGCGCCGCAGGAGGGCAGGAGGAACGCGCGGCCGGGCACCCGCCTGCGGCGTCACCGCGTGCGAGTCCACCGCGGTTCTACAAGCGACGCCAATTGTATCATCGGTCCGAAGGGGGTACAAGTACGGGGTCGTGCGCGGCCTCAGGCTGCGAACCGGAAGGTGATCACGTCGCCATCGCGCACGACGTAATCCCGCCCTTCGAGACGGATCGCGCCCCCTTCGCGCGCCGCGTGCAGGCTGCCCGCAGCCACCAGGGCGTCCCAGGCAATGACTTCGGCGCGGACGAAGCCGTGCGCCATGTCGGTGTGGATCCGGCCTGCCGCCTCCACAGCGGATGTCCCAGCCGGCACCGGCCAGGCGCGTACCTCATCTGAGAGCACGGTGAAGAAACTCACCAGCCCCAGCAGGCCGAAGCTCGCGCGGATCAGGCGCGGCAGGACTGGCTCGGACAGACCGAGCACAGCCAGGTACGCCTTCGCCTCCTCGTCCGGCAGATCGTGCAGTTCGGCTTCTAGCCGCGCGGCCAGCACGATGCACGCCGCGCCCTGACGGTCGGCCAGCGCACGCAGCGCCGACGCGTGCGGCCCCCCGTCGGGCAGGGCTCCCTCGTCGACGTTGGCGACGTAAATGACGGGCTTTGCGGTCAGCAGCCGCAGATCCCGGATCAGCGGGTGGTCGGTCGCGTCCAGGCGCTGCCGGCGCGCCGGGATCCCCTGGGCCAGGTCGGCGGCCATCCGGCGCAGCGCGGCCACCTGTTCGCGGGCGCCCGGATCGCCGGCCTTGGCCCGCGATGCCGCCCGCTCGGCCGCGCGCTCGACAGTTTCCAGGTCGGCCAGCGCCAGTTCGGTCTCCACGATCTCCGCGTCGCGCACCGGATCCAGGTCACCGACAACGTTGGGCACCTCCGGGGCGGAAAAACAGCGGACGACATGGATCACCGCGTCCACCTCGCGGATGTGCGCCAGGAAGCGGTTCCCCAACCCCTCGCCCCGGGACGCCCCGCGGACCAGACCGGCGATGTCGATGAAGCGGATCACGGCAGGCACGATGCGCCCGGGATGGGTGACCGACGCGACCGCGGCCCCCCGCTCGTCGGGCACCGGGACCTGCCCCAGGTTGGGATCGATGGTGGTGAACGGGTACGGCGCGACGGCCGCGCCCGCCCGCGTCAGCGCATTGAACAGCGTGGACTTGCCGGCATTGGGAAGGCCCACCAGGCCGAGCGCCAGGCTCACAGACCGCAGATTCGCCGGCGGCGGGGTGGAGGCCCTGCGCCGCCCTCAGGCGCCGGCGCCCTGAGCCGCGTGGACCTTGTTGCCTCCGGAGCGCTTGGCGATGTACTGCGCGCGGTCCACCGCCTCGACCAGCGCGTCGACCGTCCGGCCGTCAACCGGGAACGCGGCGACGCCGAGGCTCAGCGTGATGGTGGCGATCACCTCGTCGCCGAGGATCAGGGGGTAGGCCTCGACGGCGCGGCGGAGCCGCTCGGCGGTCTCCTGGGCCGCCGGCTTGCCGACGCCCGGGAGCACCACCATGAACTCATCCCCGCCGTACCGGGCCACGGTATCGGATGGCCGGCTCCCGCGGCGCAGCAGCGTCGCCACGGTCCGCAGCACCTCGTCGCCGCGCTGGTGCCCGTACGTGTCGTTGAAGCGCTTGAACTTATCGATCTCCACCATGATGAGCGCCAGCGGCTGCCCGTCGCGCCGTGCGCGCTCCAGCATCCGGTCCAGGGCTTCGTAGAGATACCGGTGGTTGTGCAGTTCGGTCAGCCCGTCGGTGATGGCCAGCCGCCGGGCCTGCTCGAAGAGCCGCGCGTTCTGCACCGCGATCACCGCGTAGGAGGCCAGGGTCGTCAGCATGTGGAGGTCCCGCTGGCCGAACGCGGCGGGGCGCGCGCTCTCCACGTCGAGCACGCCCAGGACCTTCCCCTCCGCGATGAGCGGCACGGCCAGTTCCGATCTGGTGCGGTCATCGATCCGGTAGTAGCGGGCGTCCTGCAACACATCGTCGACGACCAGCGGCGTCCCCGTCCGCGCGACCCACCCCGTGATCCCGACACCCGGCGGCAGGCGCATCCCGATCATGGTGTCCGGAAGTCCGTAGGAGGCCTCAAGGATCAGATCGCCGGCGTCGGGATCGACCAGCAGCACCGCGCCGCTGTCGTAGCCGAACGCCCGACAGGTGACCGCGACCAGGCTGTCCAGCACCGTGCGGAGGTCCAGGGTCCCGCTCACGGCCCTCGCCGCCTCGAAGAGGACCTGCAGCTCGTCGTGAGCCTTGCGCAGTTCCTCATACAGCGAGGCGTTGCGCACGGCCACGCTCAAATGCTGCGCCACGGCGACCAGCAGTTCATAGGTCTGCAGCGTGATGGGATGGGCGCTGGTCCCTTCGACCGTGATCACCCCGGCGGCTGTCCCATCCAGCAGAATCGGCGCGGCGGCTTTGCTGGTGATGTGATAGCCACCGTTCAGTGCGTCCACCTCATCGCGGGCCGAAGGCACGAACTCGGGACGCCCGTTGCGGCCGACCCGTCCCATGATCCCGGTGGTGACCGGCAGCTCGGCGGGAATGCCCGTGTAGCCGACCTGCGCGGCAAGACGAAACCACGACCCTTCGGCGCGGTAGATGCTCACATACGGGACGCCGGTGGCCGTCGCCAGTTCGCTGGCCGCCGTCCGAAAGATCTCGGCGAGGTCCAGTGACATACTCACCGACCCCACGATCCGGTTGCGAAGGGCTTCTTCGCCGCGCCGGCGTTCACTCTGGGCCAGCAGCGCCGCGTTCTTCAGGGCGACGGCAGCCATGTCGGCGAACAATTCGGCCACGCGCAGGTCATCGGCCGTATACGCGCGCGGCCGGTCATGGAGCAGCACCAGCACGCCGACGCTCTCTCCGCCGGCGCGGAGAGGGAAGAACGCCGCTCCCGCCACGCCGTCTCGCCGCGCGGCGGTCCTGAACGCGGCCGCCTGCGGATCGATCCCCAGATCGGCGATCACCAGTGGATCCTCGACCACGGTCCGGCCGATTGATGCGCGTACCTGGTGCGTCAACGCCTCCACCAGAGGCTCAGACAGCCCCTCGGCCAGCACGTCGCCGCCCTGCTCTTCGGACACGACAAGCAGGCAGCGGTCGGCCCCCAGGATCTGGCGCGCGTTCTCCGCGATCAGACGAAAGACCGCGCGCAGGTCCGGCGCCCCGACCAGCCGGCGGAGGATGCCAACCGTGGCCTCCATCTGGCGCAGGCGCCGCGCCGTGGCGGCGTGCAGCCGGGCGTTGTCGATGGACACCGTGCCCTGGACGGCCACGGCCTCCAGGGCTGCCACGTCGGTATCGGTGAATGGTCGCAGTTCATTCCGGACGACGGTCAGCGCCCCGATCAGCCGGTTGTGACGGGCAAGCGGCACCGTGAGCGCGACGCGGGCGTCGGGCAGCGCGCGCACCGACGGACACGTCTGGTCGTCCTGGGAGGGCGCGTCGGAGATCACCACCCGCCGCTCCCGGAACGCGCGCACGGCATCCTGGAGGACGGTGACCTTCCCCTCCAGGCGGGTCCGCAACTGCTGGAAGGCGGCCTCATCGGCGCCGTGGGCCGCCTGCCCGCACAGCTCACGGGTCTGCTCATCGAAGCGACTCAAGAACGCGTACCGGGCTCCCAGCGTCTCCGCCGCCTGCGTGATGACATGGCGACACACCTCGTCTGGATCCAGGCTGGCGCTGGCCTGCAGCCCCAGATGCTGCAATGTGGACAGACGATCGACCTGGCGCCGCGTCTCCTCAAACTGGTGGGCGTTCCGGATCGCCAGCGCGGCCTGGCCCGCCAGCGCCGCGATGAGCCGTTCGTGCCGGGCGGTGAAGGCCCCGCGCGCGCCTCTGGCCAGGACGATCGCGCCCCAGGCCTCCTCGCCACCGGCGATGGGCACGACCAGCAGCGAACGCACGGCACCACGGCCGAGGATCTCCTCGACCTGCGGATTGTGCCGCGGATCACGCTCGTAGTCGGCGAGGCGGATCGGTCGTCCCGTATACAGCGTCTGGCCGGCCAGGGCGTCCGGCTCCAGCTGGCGCGCGCGTTCCATGCCGCCGGGTCCACGGTAGTGCACCACACGCGGTTCACTGCTCCTCCCCGGGCGCACGAAGACCAGGACGATGTCGGCCGGCATCAGCCGGTCGATCCCGGCGGCGATGGTGCGGGCGATCCCGTCCACCGACAGGTGGTGGTTGATCTCCGCCGCGATAGCGTAGAGGACTTCGAGTTCGTCCGCATCCTGCCGGTGGCTCGCATAGACCATCAGGGCGATGCTGACCGCGGTCACAGGAATCGTGATCAGCAGGCCGGACAGGGGGAGCACGCCCGCGAGGACCAGCGCCACGATCGTGCCCAGGACAAACAGCACGAACGTGTTGACCGCTTCCAGCGGCATGTTGCCCCAGAGGACGTCTGCAAACGGGGCGCGTCGATCCAGCGCGACCTGCCAGCTGACCAGCGTGGCCGAGATAAAGACAGACGCGAACGCGGCCGAGACCATGGCCAGCACGAAGGGCACGTCAAGCCGGGTGCCCAGGATCGCGTCGGTCCAGCGCCGTGGCTCCTGCGCCACCAGGTGGGCCAGCGTCGCGGAGGCCAGCGTGGCCAGCACGCCCTGCCCGACGTTGAACAGGGTGATGACCGCGGGCCGTCGGTGCAGCACGCCGTTGCCGAGCAGGATGCCGACCGCCATGGCCACGGCGGCGGTCGGCCCACCGAACAGCACCAGGCTCACCGCCGCTACCGCAGGACCCAGGGTCTGGTAGCCGCCGGCGGGCATGGGCACCATGAGGGCGCTCGCCGTCACGGCGGCCATGCACACCACCACCAGGGCCGAGATCGGCGGCCACGCCGCCGCGGAGACGGTCAGGGCCAGCGCGCCCAGCGCGGCCAGGACCACCGCCCAGGAATACACGGCGCCCCCCTCGCGCATCCGGCCCCAGATGCCGCGCTTGAGATCAGCCGACCGGTGGTCCCTGATGCGTGCTCTCCTCTGCCCCGGGGC
>JACQHU010000099.1 GCA_016198805.1 Armatimonadota bacterium | reverse complement strand
GCCCCGGCGCGCCACGCTGATCGGGCTGGGCGGCGGCACGGTGCCCGCGCGCTATGTCGCCGACTATCCCCAGGTGGTCTTGACCGTCGCCGAGATCGACCCCCAGGTGGTCGTGACCGCCCGCCGGTACTTTGAGATACAGGAAAGCGACCGCCTGGTCATCGACGCCCGTGACGGACGGCTCCACCTGCTCAAGACGGCCGACCCACAGGACATCATTCTCACCGATGCCTACCTGAAGGACACGATCCCCTTCCACCTGGCCACGCGGGAATTCTTCGCGCTGGCGCGGGCCCGGCTGGCCCCCGGCGGCCTGGTGGCCTCCAACATCATCGGGGCGCTGGACGGGCCTGATTCCCGCCTGTTTCGCGCCATCTACAAAACCGTCCGCCAGGTCTTCCGGACCGTCTACGTGTTCCCCGTCGATTTTGGGCAGTACGGGTCTCCTGCTGCCCTCCGGAATATCATCCTGATCGCGACCGACGCCCCGCCGTTGCCAGCCGAGGAGATCCGCCGCAGGGCCCAGGCGCTGGTGGAGGGACGCCGCGTGACCGTCGACCGGTTTCTGGCGGCCGCCGCGGACCTGTACCAGGCGCCGATCCGTATCGCCGACGTCCCGATGCTCTCCGATGACTTCGCCCCGGTCGATGCCCTGATTCCGACTCGATAGGGGCGGACTTGGGCACATTCATGATTAAGCGACCGCCCCGGCAGGCCGGACAGGAGGCTTTGGCACCATGCCGGTGCTGAAGATCGTCCTGGGGGACGTCGTGCGCATGCGCAAGACCCACCCCTGCGGCAGCGATCAGTGGGAGGTTGTCCGCCTCGGCGCAGATATCGGCATCCGGTGCCTGAAGTGCGGCCGCCGCGTGCTGATGCCAAGGGTGAAGTTTGAGCGGCGGATCCGCGCGTTCATCCGACGCGGCCCCGGGGCAGAGGAGAGCACGCATCAGGGACCACCGGTCGGCTGATCTCAGGCGCGGCATCTGGGGCCGGATGCGCCAGGGGGGCGCCGTGTATTCCTGGGCGGTCGTCCTGGCCGCGCTGGGCGCGCTGGCCCTGACCGTCTCCGCGGCGGCGTGGCCGCCGATCTCGGCCCTGG
>JACQHU010000097.1 GCA_016198805.1 Armatimonadota bacterium | reverse complement strand
TAGCCGGCGCGGGCCAGATAGGCGCCTATCGTCCCGCCGATGGCCCCGGCGCCGACAATCGTGATGCGCAGACCCGGCGCGCTCATCGCGATACCTCTGCCGGCTGCAGGCTAATCTGTCCCCGGTCGCCGTCGACGGCGATCCGGGTCCCGTAGGGCGCCGACTGCTCGGCCAGGCTCGCCAGGATGCGCGCGGCGTCGCCGCCCCTGGCGAGCTCCGGATCGCCCCCGGCGTTCATCATGACCGGCACCAGATCCACGGCGCGCACGCCGCTGGCATCGCAGGTCACCAGGGCCATCACGGAATCCTGGTTGATGGGCGACCGCAGGCTGCGCCAGATGTAGGGTGGATCGGGCCGGCGGAGCTTCGGGAACTTGCCGACCGTCACCGAGTGGAAGAGAAAGTTGCCCAGGCTGTAGAAGACCGGATGGCCGCCGATCACGTCGATGCCATGGAGCACGTGAGGGTGGTGGCCCGCGATCACATCCGCTCCGGCATCGATCAGGGCCTCGGCGAGGGGTCGCTGGTAGGCCGCCACGGGGGACTGGAACTGCGCCACGAACCCATGGGGCACCCCCCAGTGGACGCCGACGACGCAGAGGTCGGCCTCGCGCTTCGCTGCGGCGACCGCCTCCGCGGCCGCCTCCACGTCTTGCGGCCAGCACCGCGACTCGACGAACGGGGCCTTGGCCGGCGTCTCGTCGAGACCCGCGTTGTCGACGATGTACATGGTGGTCACGTGGACCGGGGCGATGCCCGACCGGTCGGCCGCGGCCGCGCTGCCCACCGGCAGCGTCGTTGCCAGACCCAGGAAGGCCACACGCAGGCCGCGGGCGGTCCGCACAGCCGGTGCCAGAGCCTCTGCCAGCGTCCTGCCGGCACCCACCGCCCCCACGCCGGTGGCTGCCAGCGTCTCCAGGGTGTCGAACAGGCCGTCTGGCCCGTAGTCCAGCATGTGGTTGTTGGCCAGCGTCACCGCGTCCACGCCCGCAGCGGTCAATTCCCCGACCAGGCCCGGATCGGCGCGGAATGCCACGTGCTTGTCGGCCGGCGACCCGCGGGCGGTCAGCGGGCACTCCAGGTTCACGAACACCAGGTCGGCTTGGTGGAAGAGGTCCCACACCTCGGCGCTGCCGGGGGAGCGGCTGCCGCGCACGATGGCGTGCTCCAGCATCAGATCGCCCACCAGGGCGATGGTCATGGACTCCCGCGTCATGGTCTCACCTCCGCGTCGCACTCCGGTGCCCGGCGCCGCCGCTATCGCTCGGCCAGCGTCGGGTCGATCGCATCCCGCAGCCCATCCCCGAACCAGTTGTAGCAGAGCACGGTGACAAAGATCATCACGCCGGGAACGACGGCCAGCCCGGGCACGGTCCGCAGGTACCCGCGGGCGCCGCTGAGCATGTTGCCCCACGACGCGGCGGGCGGCTGGACCCCCAGGCCGAGGAAACTCAGCGACGACTCCAGCAGCACGGCGTAGGCCACCCCCAGCGTCGCCGCCACTGTGATTGAGGGGATGGACTGCGGCACCACGTGCCTGGCCAGGATGCGCAGCCCGCTGCACCCGATCGCCCGGGCCGCCAGGACATACTCCAGTTCACGCGTGCGGAGCACCTCGGCCCGCACCACCCGCGCCACGGTCATCCACGAGGTCAGCGCGATGACCAGCACGAGGTTGAGGATCGTCGCGCCGAGCATCGCCAGCGCCATCAGGGCCACGAAGAAGAGCGGGACCGCGAGCATCCCATCGGTGATGCGCATCAGCACGACGTCGGTCAAGCCACCTGAGTAGCCGGCCAGCGCGCCGACGACCACCCCCAGCACCATCGAGGCGAGCATCGATGACAACCCCACCGCCAGCGAGACGCGCCCGCCATAGAGCAGACGGGTGAGGACATCCCGGCCGTACTCGTCGGTGCCCAACCAGTGCTGCTGGCCTGGCGGCAGGAGCCGCTGGACCAGGGCCACGGTGTCCGGGTCACCGGGCGCGATCCACGGCGCCAGGATGACCGCGAGGTGGATACCAGCGAGGACGGTCAGTGCCGTCACGGCCAGGCGGTTGCGGCGAAACCGGGCCGCGATGCGGCCGGCGGGGGTCTGGACGCGGCCCGCCGCGGGCGCAGGTCTTGTCAGTGTGGCGCTCCTCGCGCTACCCATAGCGGATCCGTGGGTCGATGAAGACGTACACGAGGTCGACCAGCAGGCTGCTGGCGGCCACCACGAATGAGATCATGAGCGTAATGCCCATGATCATGGGGTAGTCGCGTTCGAACGCCGCGCGAACCGCCAGGCTGCCCATCCCCGGCCAGGCGAAGACCGTCTCGGTGATGGCCGCCCCGCCGACCAGCCGCGGCAGCTGCAGGCCGACGACGGTAACGATGGTGAGGAGCGCGTTGCGCAGCGCGTGACGGTAGAGCACCGCGCGCTCTGCCAGGCCCTTGGACCGGGCCGTGCGCACGTAATCCTGGCGGAGCACCGCCATCGTGGACGACCGGGTGTACCGGGCGAACAGCGCCATGTTGGCGGTCCCGAGCACCACTGCGGGGAGAATCAGGTGGCGGGCCATATCCAGGATCGACCGGGGTGCCCCGATGGTCTGCATGCCGCCCGGTGGCAACCATCCCAGCATGATGGAAAACAACACAATGAGCATCAGGCCGAGCCAGAACGTCGGGACGGAGATCCCAAAGAAGCAGAGGAAGGTCACGGTGTGATCGAGCGACGTATAGGGCCGCGCCGCCGACAGGACGCCGGCCGGGATCGCGACCACCAGTGACAGCACCAGTGAGGCGGCCGAGAGCAGCAGCGTGTTGGGGAGCATCTGCAGGATGATCTCCAGCACCGGCAATCCGGCCTGGTACGAGATGCCCAGATTCCCTCGCAGCACCTGCGTCAGCCACCGGACGTACTGCACGTAGACGGGCTGATCCAGGCCCAGGATGGCCCGCATGCGCTCGATCTCGGCCTGGCTCATGTTGCGATCCAGCAGGATCGATGGCCCGCCCGGCGCCTGGGTGACGAGCGCAAACACCACCAGGCTGACCACCAGCAGGAGCACGGCGGTCTGCAGCAGGCGGCGGATCAGGTACCTGAGCATGGTGTAGAGGGAGGGAGCGACGGCGGGCCGCTCCCTCGCCTGGGCCTCCCGGCCGGGCGGCGCCGGCGCGCCGCCCGCCCGCTACCGGCCGATCGACACTCCGACCATATGGGTCAACGCATCCCGGTACCCCATCGGCACCCAGCCCTGGACCCGTTTGTTGAGCGCCTGGAGTTCGTGCGGGTAGACCAGAAAGATGACCGGCGCATCCCAGGCCATGAACTTCTGGGCCTGCTGGTAGATCTTGGTCCGGGCCTTCGGATCGAAGGTAGCACGTCCCTCCTCCAGGAGCCGGTCCAGTTCAGGATTCGCGTACCCGAACTCGTTCAGCGTGCCCTGGCTGTGGTAGTAGCCCAGGATGTCCGCCTCCGGCGGGGTGATGTACCACAGGGACCACGCCTGCAGCGGGTTGGGCCGGCTGCGGATGCGCGAGAGCAGCGCATTGAACTCGCTGATGCGGACATCCGCGTCGACGCCGACGTCCCGCCAGTACTGGCGGGTGACCACCGCGGTCTGTTCGCGGACCGGGTTGCCGCGGTCGATGTCGATAGCAATCTTCAGCGGCTGACCGCCCTTGCGCCGGATGCCATCGGGGCCCTTGCTCCACCCGGCCTCCTCCAGGAGCCGCTCCGCCAGTTCCTTGTTGTACGGGAACTGGTGCACCTTGTCAGTGTACGCCCAGCCCACCAGCGGGTTGATGGGCCCGGTGGCCAGCCGGCCCTTCCCCTGGTAGATCTTCTCCAGGATCGCCTTGCGGTCGACGGCGTGTGTGAGCGCCTGGCGGACCTTGCGATCGGTGAATGGGTCCAGCCTGTGGTTGAAGGCCACAAACGTGTAGTTCACCGGCGCCGCGTCGACGATCTGGATGTTCGGCATCCGCTGCACCAGCGCGATCTGGTGCGGCTCGATGATCATCAG
>JACQHU010000096.1 GCA_016198805.1 Armatimonadota bacterium | reverse complement strand
GGTCCATCCCTCCTCCTTCCTCTCTATCGACCCGGTGAGCTGCGGATTTCAGAGGTCAACGAATTGGAGCGAACCTGGACTGCAGCACCACCGACGCGACCAGGAGTGCCATCGCGACCGCCCCCGCGATCGCCGTGACCTCCTGGGGACGCTTCTCCCATCCCACAACCCGGGCCAGGTCACGGTAGATCGTCCGGAGCCGCTCGGCCGCAGAGGCGTGGAAGTACTCGCCGCCTGTCTCGGCCGCGATGGCCCGCAGCGTCGGCTCATCCAGCACGCCCCAGTAGCCGCTGCGCAGCCGGCTCGGGTCGGTCGTCGTGCCCACGCCCACCGTGTAGACGCGCACGCCCCGCCGCCGGGCCTCCTGGGCGGCCTCCATCGGCGGGATCCCGTCGCTGGCGCGCCCGTCGGAGAGGAGCACCGCGACGGCCCTGGTCTGAGCCGGCGGGGCGGCCGCATCGCCCTCACCCGCCACCGCCCGGACGCCTTCCACGAGCCCGGTCCCGAGCTGCGTGCGCAACTGGGTCGTCAGGTGGCGGACCCCATCGCGCAGTTGCTCCCGGTCGGCGGTGAGCGGGACCACCACCGTGGCGTAGTTGCCGAAGCTGACCAGCGCGACTTTCGTCGAGCGCGGCAGCCGGGCCACGAACTCCAGCGCGGCCGCCTTGGCCGCCTCGATGCGGCTCGGCGGGATGTCGGCCTCCTCCATGCTGCGGCTGACGTCGATGATCAGCACCACCGGCCACCCGGTCTGCGTCGGCCAGGGGACCACCGGGCCGGCGGTCCCGACGACGGCAGCGGTCAGGGCCAGGAGGAAGAGACCCGCAGGCAGGTGACGCCTGACACGGCCGGCATGTGATGCCGCCTCGGCCGCAAGCCAGAGCGGGAAGTATACGACGCCGCGCGCCGGCCGGCGCCTCAGCGTCGAGAGATACAGGAGGGCCAGCCCGCCGAGCGCGAGCAGGAACCAAAGGGCCGAAGGATGCTTCCAGGACATGTCGCGTCCTCTATCTCCGTCCGCTCCCGATCAATCCACCCATGCCTGTGCCGGACGGAGCAGGAATTCCTCAAGTGGAATACCCTGCCCTCCCACTAGCAACTTCCTGTTCGGTCGAAACACCCTGTCGAACGTTTCCATTCCAGGCATCGTGTCTTTGGGACGTCCGCTCGCCACCTCTACGACCGCGACCCTCCTGCCAGCGCGCAGCACGAAATCGACTTCCCGGCCCCGTTCCCTCCAGTAGAAGACCTCGACATTGG
>JACQHU010000102.1 GCA_016198805.1 Armatimonadota bacterium | reverse complement strand
GGATCGGCAGCGCCGCCAGGAGCGCGATCCGGTCGGCGTGATGCGCCGCCACGGTTTTCGGGGTGATCTCTCCGAACAGGAGCAGCAGGAGCGTGGTGGCGATAAACGCGTACAGCGGCCCGCGTTCCGATCCGACCAGCCGCACCAGGGTGGCCGTCGCGACCACCGCGAGCGCCGTGTTCACGATGTTGTTCCCCACCAGCAGCGTGGACAGCAGCCGCGCAGGCTGCTCCAGCAGGCCCAGCACGGTGCGGGCCCGTCCGCTGCCCTCCTCCTTCAGGTGGCGCAGCCTCAGGCGGTTGGCGGCAAAGAGCGCCGTCTCGGTCCCCGAGAAGAACGCCGATAGAAGCAACAGGAGTCCGAGGACGACGAGATCACGGACGTAAGGTGATGCGTCCAAGGAACGTCGTGCCTGCCTTTGGGGCCAGAGCGACCCAGTGAATGCACCGGAATTATACCACAGCGCTGCTCAGCGCGCGGGTCCCCGGAGCCGTAGCGGCGCTGCACTGCTTTCGAGGGAGACCAGCGCGCCGTCGCCCGCGAGGACCACGAGATCCACCCGCTCCCGCCCGGCGATCAGCTGATGCCCGGCGATCTCCGAAACGCGCACCTGCAGCGCCCCGACGCGCCGGTTCGTGCGGAGGACGAACTCACCGCCCTCGCGCGTGTAGCCTTCGGTCGGCAGCCCCGCGCCCTGTGAGGTGAACCGCATCATGACCAGCCACATCCCGTCGGCGTCAGCGCGGAATACCTCAACGATGGGCGTCCGCTCCACAGAATGCAGATAGCGCAGCTCGATCAGGTCGCCGGGCGTCCCCCGCGCGCGCCATAGCACGCGGCCGGATCGGGGCTCAGTCACGCGCAGTTCAGTCCCGGCCCGCTCAACGAGCAGGATGGCCGCGGCCACGACCACACCTGCGACGACCCAACGCTGCCAGACGGCTCTTCTGGTCACGCGCCGCCTCCTCCTCCCGTGGCCATCCGGGGCGCCGCCCGCGCACGCGCCCTGCGCCCGATCTGCATCGCCGTCACCGCCGCCAGCAGGGCGACGCCGACCGCGTCTGCGCGCACATCGTGGAAGATCAGCGTGAGCGCGCCGCCCGCCAGCAGGCCGCGCTCCAGCCAGGTCGCCGTCGCGAAGAAGTAGCCTGACACACCCCCGGCCAGCGCCACGACGCCGACTACCGCGGTCACCGTGGTCACGACGATTTCCTGCAGCGAGGAGCCCTGCAGCAGAATCGTGGGCGAGTAGACGAACACGAATGGCACCACGATGCCCGCCAGCGCCAGCCGGGTCGCGGTCCAGCCCGTCGCAAACGGATCGGTCTTCGCAATCCCCGCCGCCGCGTAGGCCGCCAGCGCGTCCGGCGGCGTGATGTCGGCGATGACGCCGAAGTAGAAGATGAACAGGTGGGCCGCCAGCGGGGGCACGCCCAGCTGTATCAGGGCCGGCGCGGCAATGGCCGCCAGGATGATGTACGTGGCGGTCGTGGGAATGCCCGACCCGATAATGGTGCAGGCGATCATGACCCAGATGAGCGTGAGGAACAGGTTGCCGGCGCCCAGCTTCACCGTGATGCTCACGAACGCCAGGCCCAGGCCGGACAGCGTCATGATGCCGATAAAGATCCCCACCACGGCGGTGGCCACGGCCACGGAGAGCGCCAGCCGGGCACCGTAGACCAGTGTCGACCAGATGTCGGCCGGCCAGCTCCACAGCCGGCGTTCCAGCGCGCAGGTGATGATGTGCGCGCCGGCCGCCCACATGATCCCCCAGAACGCGGCCCGCATCGGACTGTCGCCGCGCAGCAGGAAGCCGACCAGCACCACCAGCGGCAGCACCAGGTAGAAGCGGCGGGTCAGGATTCTCCAGATGCTGGGCAGCTGGTCGCGCGGCAGCCCCGCCAGCCCCAGCCGCTTGGCCTCAAAGTGAATGATGAAGGCCAGCGACAGGTAATAGAGCACCGCGGGAATGGCCGCCGCCTTGGCGATGTCCAGGTACGGCCGGCCCAGGAACTCGGCCATCACGAAGGCCGCCGCGCCCATCACCGGCGGCACCAGTTGCCCGCCGACCGAGGTGGCCGCCTCGACGCCGGCGGCAAAGCGCGGGGCGTACCCCAGTTTCTTCATGAGCGGGATGTTGAAGACCCCGTCGGCGACGACGTTGGCCACGGAACTTCCCGACACCGTCCCGATGAACGCGGAAGAGAGCACCGAGACCTTGGCCGGGCCGCCGGTCATCCACCCCGCCAGGGCCATCGCGATGTCCACGAAGAGCTGGCCCAATCCGGTCCGCTCCAGGAACGCGCCCAGCAGCACGAAGAGGAAGACGAAGGTCGCCGAGACGCCCACCGGGATCCCGAAGATGCCCTCGGTGGTGAAGAACATGTGCTCGATGACGCGCTGCGGCGAGATGCGGGCGATGGCCAGCGCGCCGGGCAGGTATTGTCCAACGAAGGGATAGAGCAGCGAGGCCAGCGCGATCGCCGGCAGCACGGCCATCATCCGGCGTCCGGCCTCCAGCACCGCCAGGGTCCCGAGAATCCCGACCGCCAGGTCGAGCCGCGTCAGGTCCCCCGCGCGCAGCGTGAGCGCCGTGTGGTTGGAGAACAGGTACAGCATGGGCGCCACGGCGGCGGCGGCCATGACCAGGTCGACGATCCTGATCGGGGCCGTGGCGGCGTTCTTGCGACGCATCGGGTAGAGCAGGTAGACCAGCACCATCACGAAGGCCAGGTGCGCCGACCGCTGGCGCAGCGCCTCCAGGATCCCGAACCGGGCCGTGTACAGGTGGAAAAGAGCCATGGCGCCTGCGATGACGGCTGTGATCGAAGCCCAGGCACCCACAAGCTGCCGGTAGTTGTACTCGGGTTCGGCCTCGCGCAGGATCCGCTCGACGTCTTGCGGCAGGCCCTCCTCGGTCCCTTCGCCGCGGCGCTCCGGCTCCCGTGTCGGGCCCTCATCCGACACGGCGGTCCTCCCCGCGGTGCGTCCTCATCCCCGCCCCGCGCACCACCACTACCGCCAGAGCCAGCACCAGCAGCAGGGCGCCGCCGCGCCCCGCGGTCAGGGCGTCAAACCGGCCAATGCCCACCATGGCAGCCACCGGGCGGCCCAGGACCACCAGACCGACGACCGCGGCGCCTGCGGCCGCCACAAGGACCGAAGCGGCGCAGAGGTCCTTGGCGTGGCCGGCGAGGGGATGATGCTGATCGCCTACGGTCAGGTCAGCCAGGACCTCGACTGCGGTGTTCATCAACTCGGCGGCCACCACGGCGGCGATGGCGAGCACCAGCACCGCGGCCTCTCCCACCGGGAGTTCCAGCCATAGCGCGCCCACCACCACGGCCGCGGCCAGCACCGTGTTGACGCGCATCGTCCGCTGCGTCCAGAAGGCGTGCTGCAGGCCCCGGCCGGCAAACTGAAAACTCTGCCACAACGAGTGCCGCACGGGACCTACCGTCCCGCGCCGCGGCCCCGCGCCCGCCGGGGGCGGCGCCCGTCGAAGGCGGCGGCCAGGATCGCCTCGGCCCGGGTCTGCATCCTCGCCGCGTCCTGCGGGGTGCGGTCGTCATACCCCCGCAGGTGCAGGACACCGTGGACGATCAGCAAGGCCACCTCACGCCCGAGGCTGTGCCCAAGCCGGCGGGCCTGCGCACGCGCGCGGTCCACCGAGATCACGATCTCGCCGAGCAACGGACCGTCGCCACCCGGGAACGTCAACACGTCGGTCGGCCCTCGATGCCCCATGAACCGCTGGTTCAGCCGGGCGATCGTGGCATCGCCGACCAGCGCGACCTCCAGCTCCGCGCGGGTGGAACACCGGGTCGCGCCCATCGCGACCCGCGCCACGCCCACCAGCACCCGCCTGGGGAGTGAGTGCCTGACCCCGTGGGTGACGAGATCGACCTGCATCTAGCGGACCCGGGCCACCCGGTCGCGGCGACGCCGGCTGAGCTCGCCCTCCAGATCGGGGTATTCCAGGCGCGGATGCAGGACACCCGTGAGAATGCGCACAAACGCGGTGGCGATCCGGTCCAGGTCACGGAAGGTGAGCCCGCACTCGTCCAGCTGGCCGTCCTCCAGCTTCTCCCGGATGATCCGCCGTACGACCTCGTCGAGGCGGTCTGGGGTCGGCCGGGTCAGCGACCGCACGGCGGCCTCCGCGGCGTCGGCCAGCATCACGATCGCGGTCTCCCGCGTTTGAGGTTTCGGACCCTCGTAGCGGAAGGCCCCTTCATCGAAGGCGTCCCCGCGCTCCAGCGCCTGATGGTAGAAGTAGGTCAGGCGCGCGGTCCCGTGGTGCTGCGGGATGAAATCGGCGATGGCCTTGGGGAGTCCGTACTGACGTGCCAGCTCCAGGCCGTCCCGCACGTGCGCGGCCACCGTCAGCGCGGAGAGGCTCGGGGTCATCCTGTCGTGCGGGTTTTCGATCCCCAACTGGTTCTCGACGAAGAAGGCGGGACGCCGTAACTTCCCGACATCATGGTAGTAGGTCCCTACGCGAACCAGCAGGGCATCGGCGCCGATGGCCTCCGCCGCGGCTTCGGCCAGGTTCCCCACCATGATGCTGTGATGGTAGGTCCCCGGCGCCTCCAGCTGCAGACGCCTGAGCAGCGGGTGCGCGGGATTGGCCAGTTCGAGCAGCTTGATGGGTGTGACCAGACCGAACAGCTGCTCAAGGAACGGAAGGACGGCGATGGTGATGAAGCCCGAGAGGATGCCGGCGGCGGCCCCGTACGCGGCGTTGAGGGTGGTGTCGGAGAGCGCCAGGCCGTTTACCAACCCCATCCCGACGACGACGGCAGCATTGGACGCGCCGACGAGCAGACCGGCCACGCCGAAGTCGGACCGGCGGTGAATCTGACGTGTCGCGAAGACGGCCACCACGCCCCCAACGAACGCCACCACCGCAGGGGCCAGCTCGCGCCCCGACGCCAGGCCGACCAGGACGGCGAGGACGGCAGACGAGAAGAGCGCCAGCCGGGGCCGCAGCAGGATGGCCATCAGCATCGCCCCCGCTGCGGCCGGCATGAGGTAGGCGTTGAAGCGAGGCTCCCCCAGCACCTGCACCAGCGCGATCGTGATCACGATGGTCAGGCTCCAGACCACCAGGAGCCGATCGTCGGCCCAGATCTCCGGCTGGTACTGCCAGAGGTAGGCGGCGGTGACGAACACCAGCAGCGACACCACCAGCGCCACGCCGCCGATGGCGCTCCAGGTCGGGCGCGGGGGATAGACACCCGCCACCGCCAGGATCTTGAGATGCTCGGGCGTGACCACATCGCCGCGCCGGAGGATCATCTCACCCCGTTGCTTCTTTACGATGACCGGCGCCACGAGGCTGGCGGCGTGCAACCTCAGTTCGGCCGTCCTGACGGGATCGATCTCCATCGTCGGCCTCACGGCCGCCACCGCCACCTCGCCGGCCAGGGCCTGCAGCCCGGCCGCCAGCGACGCGCTGCGGACGACGCCCCTGGCCCGCTCCAGCGCCATGCGAATGTTATCCTCGCGGACACCTCCGGCCAGCGCCTGATCCACGGCGGATTGCGCCACCCGCGCGGCCGCTTCCAGTGCCGGGCGGGACGCCTGCGCGGCCGCCCTGATGGCGACATCTGAGAGCGGCACCCTGGCCGCCTGACGGATCGCCGCCACGCGCTCGCTACCCGGTTTCGAGTTCAGGTGCGCCGCGATGATGGCCTCGAAGGTGCGCGCCACCATCTGGCGTGCCGCGGCGGCTAATGCGGGTGAATGCCGGTGCGCCGGCGGCACCGCGCGCATCGCCTCGTTCCGCAACGCCTCGGTTCGTGCCACGTCCACGAACTCGATCGTCCGCGGCGCTTCCACGTCCCGCGGACTCGGCTGACCGGCGACCAGATCCGGCCGCGGAGACCGGTAGTCGACGCTGATGATGGCGACCAGCAGCAGCAGCGTACCGGCCCCGATGGCGGCTCGTCGCACCCAGAAGTGCCTGGTCATGGCGCGGACGCCGGTACGCTCGGGGCTGGAGCCCTTCACGGGGAGGCTCCCGACGACCCGTCCGCCTTCCCGGCCTCATATCGGTCGTAGGCGCGGACGATGGTCTGGACGAGTTCGTGCCGCACGACATCGACCTCCGACAGTTCCACGAACGCGATGCCCGCAAGGCCTTTGAAGATCTCGCGGGCCTCGACCAGGCCCGACGTGCGGTCGCGCGGCAGGTCGATCTGCGTGATATCGCCGGTCACGACCGCCTTGGACCGAAAGCCCATCCGGGTCAGGAACATCTTCATTTGCTCCCGGGTGGTGTTCTGGGCCTCATCGAGGATGATGAAGGCGTCGTTCAGCGTGCGCCCCCGCATGAACGCCAGCGGCACGACCTCGATCACCCCGCGCTCGCTCAACCGGCTGAACCGCTCGGGGCCCACCATCTCGTAGAGGGCGTCGTAGAGGGGTCGCAGATAGGGGTCGACCTTGGCGGCGATGTCGCCGGGCAGGAAGCCGAGTTTTTCGCCGGCCTCGATCGCCGGCCTGGTGAGCACAATGCGCTGCACCTCTCTGCCCCGCAGGGCGAGCACGGCCATCGCGACCGCAAGATAGGTTTTCCCGGTGCCGGCCGGCCCGATCGCAAAGGTGAGATCGTGGCCCCGGATCGCTTCGACATAGGCTGCCTGACCAGCGGTTCGGGGCACAATGGGCTTCCCGCTCGCGGTCTGCAGGAGCGCTTCTCCGCCCAGGCGGATCTGCCCGGCGTCGGGGCGGCCCGCACGGGCCCGGAGGGCGCGCCGGAGGTCGGCAGGCGTGATCGTCCGCCCGCTCTGGGCCAGGGAGACGAGCTGCTCAAAGACCTGGGTGGCCGCGTCGATCTGCTCCGGTGTGCCGCGGACGACCAGCGCATCGCCCCGGACCACCAGCGTGGTCCCCAGCTCCTCCTCCACGAGCTTCAGCAGGCTGTCCTGCTGGCCCAGAACGGCGACGGCCGCGGAGCCGACCGGGAGCGGTATAGTAGCCTCTCGAACTGCCATCCGAAAGCCCTTTCGAGGTCGGAGAGGACCCTCCTCCGCCCCTCCTAGGTCATTCCCCTCAGGCGGCTCAGGATGACAGCCCGGTCGCCGGGCCGCCTCGGGACAACGATGATGGTGTTGTCCCCGGCCACGGTGCCGACCACCTCGGGCCAGCTGGCCTCGTCGATGGCCTCCGCCACCACCCCCGCGCTCCCCATGGAGGTCTTGACGACGACCAGCCCGGCCCCCTCATCAGTGTCGACGACGTAGTCGCGCACGGCCCGTCGGAGCATCGCCTCGATCTCGGCCCGGGATGGACGGGGAACTTCGGAAGCCCGGTACCGGTACGCTCCGTCGCCCGTCGGCACCTTGACCAGGCCCAGGCGCTTGATGTCGCGTGAGACGGTCGCCTGGGTGACCCTGATCCCGGCGCTCCTGAGGGCGGCAACCAGTTCGGCCTGGGTGGTGATCGGGCGCCTGGCGATGATGTCCAGGACGCGGCGGTCCCGGGAACGCACCGCTGGATCTCCCCTACCCTGGAACGGCGGCGAGCAGCCGGGCCTCGGCGGCCGCCTGGTCTGAGGTCACCTGGTCGAGCCAGGCCTGCTGCACGATGAGCGCCGTCGCTGCCGCTTCCAGCGCGGCGGCGACGCGGCCCGGCGCCGTGCCGCCGGGCACATCCTTTGCCGCGATGGCGCCTTGCGGCGTGACCGCCTGGAGCACATCCGTCTCGAACTGCGCGGAGATCTTCCGGTACGTTTCCAGCGGAAGCTCCCACAGCTCGCACCCGGCCTCCTCGGCGGCCAGGACGACCCGCCCGGCCAGCCGGTGGGCCTCCCTGAAGGGAACTCCCCGCCTGACCAGGTAGTCGGCGACTTCGGTCGCGGTGAGAAACCCGCCATGCAGGGCGGCCGCCATGCGGTCGGCGTGCACGATGAGCCCGCCGGTAACGAGCATCATCGCGTCCACGGCGAACTCGGCGGCCCGAAAGGCCGTGGCCGCGGCCGCCTTGTCTTCCTGGAGATCGCGGCTGTATCCGGCCGGCAGGCCCTTGAGGACTCCCGCCAGCGTGACGAGCGGCCCCAGGCCCACGCCGGCCTGGGCGCGGACGAGCTCGAGCAGGTCCGGGTTCTGCTTCTGCGGCATCAGGCTGCTGCCGGTCATCAGGGTCTGGGGCAGGCTGATAAACCCAAACTCCCGCGTGCTCCAGAGCACCATCTCCTCGGCCCAGCGCGAGAGATGCAGCAACAGGCCCTCGATCGCGGAGACGACCTCGAAGACGAAGTCGCGATCCCCGGTGGCGTCGATGCTGTTCTCGCTGATCTGGCCGAACCCAAGCAGCGTGGCCTGCCGCCGACGGTCCACGGGGAACCCCGAGCCAGCGATGGCCCCTGAGCCCAGCGGGAGCACATCGACACGCCTGAAGGCGTCGCGCAGGCGGGCGCCGTCCCGGTGGAGCATCCAGAAGTAGGCCAGCCAGTGGTGGGCCAGCAGCACAGGCTGCGCCCGCTGGAGATGCGTGTACCCGGGCAGCGCCACGTCGGTGACCTGGCGAGCCCGCGCCAGGAGGGTCTGCTGCAGATCGGTGATCTTCTCGACCACGCGCCGGATGCGGTCTTTCAGCGCCAGGCGGAACGCGGTGACGACCTGGTCGTTCCGGCTGCGCCCCGTGTGGAGCCATCCTGCCGCCTGACCCAGCCGGGAGGTCAGGGTGGCCTCGATAAACGAGTGAATGTCCTCGTAGCCGTCGGAGGGGACCAGCCCGCCTGCGTCGGCTTCCTTCAGCATCTGGACCAGACCCCGAGAGAGGTCGGCCCATGCCCCGGCCGGGACGATGCCGGCTTCGCCCAGCACCGTGATGTGCGCCAGGCTCCCCAGCAGGTCCCACCGCAGCAGGGTCCGGTCGACCGGCAGCGACGCCAGCAGCGCCGTCGCCCGCGGGTCGGGGGGGGCGACGAACCGGCCGCCCCACATGCGGTACGGCGTGGCCGGTTTAGCGGACTCGCTCATGCAGGAACCGGATGAGGTGAGGGTTCGTCTGCGCGAAGATTCTGGTGGGCAGCCCCCACAGGGTGATGAAGCCCGCGGCCTCGCGCTGGTCGTAGACCGAATCGTCGCTGAACGTCGCCAGTTCCGCATTGTACAGCGAGTTCGGCGAGCGCCGGCCGACCGCCATGACGCTGCCCTTGTACAGGCGGACGCGGACCGTCCCGGTCACCGTGCGTTGCGTGGAGGCGACGAAGGCGTCGAAGGCCTGCCGGAGCGGCGAGAACCATTGCCCGTAGTAGACGAGCTCCGCGTACCGCGGCCCGATCAGCATCTTGTAGTGGGCGCACTCGCGTTCGATGGTGATGGCCTCCAGGTCACGGTGGGCTGTCACCAGCACGGTGCCGCCCGGCGTCTCGTAGACGCCGCGGGTCTTCATGCCGACCAGGCGATTCTCCACCATATCCATGCGGCCGACGCCGTGCTTCCCGCCGATTGCGTTCAGCCGTTCCATCAGCCCCAGGGGATCCAACCGCTCGCCGTTGAGGCCGACCGGGCGGCCCTCCTCGTAGTCGATCTCCAGGTACTCGGGCTCATCGGGCGCCGTGCGTGGATCCGCGGTGTATTGATAGAGGTCGTCCGGCGGTTCCGTCCAGATGTCTTCCAGGATGCCGGCCTCGCTGCTGCAGTGCCACAGGTTCTTGTCGACGCTGTACGGTTTCGCCCTGGAGGCGGGCACGGGCACCCCGTGGAGCTGCGCGTACTCGATGGCCTGCTCCCGGCCCCGGATGTGCCAGGACCGCCAGGGCGCGATCACCTTCAGGTGCGGCGCCAGCGCCTGGTAGGCCAGTTCGAACCGCACCTGGTCGTTGCCCTTGCCGGTGCAGCCGTGCGCCAGCGCGTCGCATCCTTCGGCCAGGGCCACTTCCACCTGGGTCCTGGCGATCAACGGCCGCGCCAGCGAGGTGCCCAGCAGGTACCGCCCCTCATAGACCGCACCGGCCTGGACCATCGGCACGATGTAGTCGGTGACAAACGCCCGCCGGACATCCACGACGTGCGCCGACGGCGCGCCGCTCGCCGTCGCCTTCTTGCGGACGGCATCCAGGTCCTCGCCCTGTCCCACGTCGGCGATGACCGCGATCACCTCGCAGCCATACGTCTCGCGCAGCCAGGGGATCGCCACCGACGTGTCCAGGCCGCCGGAATAGGCCAACGCCACCTTCTTGACCGTCATCGCTGTGCTCCTCTCCGGGCCCGCGCTGGCGCGAGCCGCCACGTCTTCGTTCTAGCGCGCCGGAACGGCCCCGCCCACTGCGGGTTTGGATGCGGCCGCTGCCAGCACCCGGCCCAGGATGGCCAGCGCCTGCTCGATCTCGGCCGGCTGCACGATCAGCGGCGGCGCGAAGCGCAGCGCGTTGGGCTGCACGGCGTTGACCAGCAGTCCTTCCTGCCGGCAGGCGTCGATCACCGGGGCCGCTTCGCCGTGGAGTTCCAGGGCGAGCAGCAGCCCGCGGCCGCGCACCTCTTTCGCCAGGCCGCGGTCCACCAGCGCCTGCAGGCCGGCGGCCAGATGCGCGCCCATAGCCGCGGCGTGCTCGGGCAGGCGCTCCTGGACGATGGTCCTCGCCACCGCCAGGGCCGCCGCGCAGGCCAGGGGATTTCCGCCGAAGGTGCTGCCGTGATCGCCCGCACCCAATGCCGCGGCCCGCTCGGTGACCAGCAGGGCCCCGATGGGCACCCCGCCTCCCAGGCCCTTGGCCAGCGTCATGACATCAGGGGTGACGCCGTACTGCTCGTAGGCGAACAGCGTGCCGGTGCGGCCCATCCCGGTCTGGACCTCATCGACGATCAGCAGCAGGTCTCGCGCGTCGCACCACTCGCGGACGCTCTTCAGGTACTCGGGGTGCGCCGGGCGGATCCCGCTCTCGCCCTGGATCGGCTCCAGCATCACCGCGACGGTCCGGTCGGTGGTCGCCGCGGGGATGGCGTCCAGGTCGTTGAACGGCACCGAGACGAACCCCGGCGTCAGCGGGACAAAGGGCTGCTGGTACTTGGGCTGCATGGTGGCCGCCAGCGTCCCCATGGTCCGGCCGTGGAACGAGTGGTCCGCGACGATGATCTCAAACCGGTCGCGCCCGTCGCGCCGGCCCCACTTGCGGGCGAGCTTGATGGCGGCCTCGTTGGCCTCGGCCCCACTGTTGCAGAAGAAGACCCGGTCGAAGGCCGAGTGGTCCACCAGCCACTGCCCCAGTTCCGCCTGCTCGGCAATGTGAAAGAGGTTGGAGACGTGCAGCATCTTCGCCGCCTGGGTCTGGATGGCAGCCACCAGCGCCGGGTGCGCGTGGCCCAGGGCGCTGACGGCGATCCCGCCGATGAAGTCGAGATACCGGCGCCCCTCCAGATCGTACAGCCAGACGCCCTGGCCGTGTGAGAAGGCGACCGGTGCCCGCCGGTAGGTCGGCAGCAGATACTGGCGGGTTGCGGCGATCACGTCGTCCGTCGTCATCTCACACCCCCGGTGATCATCGTGCCGATCCCTTCCTCGGTGAAGAGTTCCAGCAGCAGCGCGTGCGGCGCCTCCGTGCCGATGATGTGCGCGCTGGGCACCCCGCGGGCCAGGGCCATCAGGCACGCCTCCACCTTCGGAATCATGCCGCGCGAGATCGTGCCATCGGCGATCAGCCGCTGCGCCTCGTCCACGGTCAGGCTCGAGACCAGCCTCGCAGCGCCGTCGACTGCCCGCATGACGCCCGGGACATCGGTCAGGATGATGAGTTTGCTGGCCCCCATCGCCGCCGCCAGCGCGCCGGCGGCGTGGTCGGCGTTGAGGTTCAGGCTCTCTCCGGCCTCGCCCAGGCCGATCGACGCGATGACCGGCACGTGTCCGGCATCGCTGATGATCTTGACGATATCCGCGCGGATCTCCACCACCTCGCCGACCAGCCCGAGGTCAACCGGGCCCTGCAGCCGCCGCGCCCGCAGGAGCCCGGCGTCCTTGCCCGACAGGCCCACCCCGCTGCCGCCGGCGGCGCCGATCATGGTGACCAGCCCCTTGTTGGCTCTTCCGGCCAGCACCATCTCCACGATCTCCATCGTCTCTTCGTCGGTCACGCGCAGGCCCCCGATGAAGCGGGTCTCCTTCCCAACGCGATCGAGCATGCGCGTGATCTCCGGCCCGCCGCCGTGCACCAGCACCGGGTTGACCCCGGCGCCCTTGAGCAGCACCAGGTCCTCGACCACGGTGCCGGCGGCGCCGGCATCCAGCACGCTGCCGCCGTATTTGATCACCACCGTCTTGCCACGCCAGGCGGCCGCGTAGCGCACGCCGGCGGCGATCAGGCGCGCCTCGGTCGCCAGGTCGATGGACGACGGGGTGATCACGTCAGGTACCCGCTGTTGATCCGGACGTAGGTCTCGCCCAGGTCGCAGGTCCAGCCTGTAAATACGCCGGTCCCCAGGCCGAGCCCAATGGTCACGCGGACCTGGGACGCCCGAAGCAGCGGCTCCGCCTTCGCGTAGTTCTCGGGCAGGCCGACGCCGTCGCGCACCACCCAGACGTCGCCGATCCCGATCGCGACTTTCTCGGGGTCAACGTCCGCACCGCTGCGTCCCAGCGCCGCCGAGATCCGTCCCCAGTTCAGTTCGGCGCCGTGAAAGGCGGTCTTGACCAGGAGCGAGGTCATCACGGCCTGCCCGGCCAGCCGGGCGTCGGCATCGGAGCGGGCCCCGCGTACCGCGACCTCGATGACCCGGGTGGTACCCTCGCCGTCCTGCACGATCATCCGGGCCAGTCGGCCGGCCACATCGGTGAGACCGGCGACGAAGGCCGCGTACCGCTCGTCCTCGGACGCGATGGGCGCGCAGCCAGCGGCGCCGTTGGCCAGCAGGAAGACGCTGTCGCTGGTGCTGGTGTCGCCGTCCACGCTGATGCAGTTGAAGGTCTGGGCGACAGCCGTCCGCAGCGCACCCCGCAGCAGCGCCGGCTCAACGGCGGCGTCGGTGGTGATCACCGCGATCATGGTGGCCATGTTGGGATGGATCATCCCTGCGCCTTTGGCCATGCCGCCGATGGTCGCCACCCCGTCGCCCAGATCCACCCGCGCCGCCGCGGTCTTCGGGAAGGCATCGGTCGTCATGATCGCCTTCGCGGCCGCCATGCCGTCGCTCCCAAGCGCGCCGACCACCGCGGGAATGCCGGCTGCGAGGCGGTCCACGGGCAGGGGGCGCCCGATGACCCCGGTGCTGGCCACCAGGACCAGGTCCGCGGAGATCCGCAGGGCTGCCGCGGCTGATTCGGCCATGGCCTGCGCATCGGCAAAGCCCTGGACCCCGGTGCACGCGTTGGCGTTGCCGCTGTTGATCAGCACCGCCTGGGCGCGGCCCGAGCGCAACTTCGCCTCACTCTGGATCACCGGGGCGGAGCGCATCCTGTTTTGCGTGAACGTTCCGGCGGCCGAGGCCACCCCCTCCGAGACCACCAGCGCCAGATCGGGCCGGTCGGCCTTGATCCCGCAGTGAACCCCCGCGGCGCGGAAGCCCCGCGGGGTGGTCACCGTCCCATCGATCGACGTCGCCTGCAGTCGCACGGTTGCCATCAGCGTGCCTCCGTTACGGCGTGCTCGTGGACTCCATCATGGCTCTCCGGCGCATGCGCCACCGCAGCCTGCGCCCGATGGCTACGGGTACAGCGGCGGCTCGCGGAGCCCTGCGTCCTCCAGGAAGCCGCACATCAGGTTCATGTTCTGGATCGCCTGCCCGGCGGCGCCCTTGACCAGGTTGTCGATGGCCGCCATGACGATCACGACCGTCGCGTGCGCATCCACACGAACCGCCACATCGCAATAGTTGGAGCCGTACGTGGCCTTGGTCTCGGGCAGGCGTCCCGGCAGCACGCGGACGAAGGGCTCCTTCGCGTAGGCTTCCAGCAGGAGGCCTTCCGCCTCGGCCGTGGTCATCGAGTGTGCCAGCCGCATGTAGACGGTGGCCAGGATCCCCCGCGTCATCGGGATCAGGTGCGGGGTGAAGGTCACCGACATGGGCCCGCCGGCCAGCGCCGTGACCTCCTGCTCGATCTCCGGCGTGTGCCGGTGCGCCGCGACGTTGTACGGCTTCACATTCTCGTTGACCTCGGAGAAGTGCGTCCCCAGCGACGCGCCTCGTCCCGCGCCCGAGACCCCGGACTTGGCGTCCACGATGATCCCGTTGCGCTCCACCACGCCGGCCTGCACGAAGGGGGCGATGGCGATCAGCGCCGCGGTCGGGTAGCAGCCGGGGTTGCCGACGATGCGCGCCCGCTTGATCGCCTCGCGGTGCAGCTCCGGCTGACCGTAGACGGCCTCGGCCAGCAGGTCCGGGCAGGCATGGTCGGCCTTGTACCACTGCTTGTACGTCGCGGGGTCCATGAACCGGAAGTCGGCGCCCAGGTCAATGATCTTGACGCGTGGCTCCAGTTTGGGCGCCATGGTCATCGGGACGCCGTTCGGCAGGGCGAAAAACACCACATCCGAGTCGGCACCGATGACCTGCAGGTCGGCCTTCTCGGTCACGTGCGTGACAAATCCCCGCAGGTTGGGGAAGACCTCGCCGTAGGCCTCCGCCTTGCGGCTCTCGGCGGTCAGATGGACGAGCTGGACCTCCGGATGGCCGCAGAGGAGCCGCACCAGTTCTCCGCCGCCATAGCCAGAGGCGCCGACGATGCTCACGCGTGTGGACATAGAATGATTATACAATCGTGTGCATGAAGATGCAACAAGATGTCGTCGGTCCCAGACTAGGATGTTCTTGGAGGCCCTTGGCGGATTCGTGCACGCATCCCTTCTGGGGAATCACGATAGGGAGCGACGTTTTCAAGCCACCACGTCGCCCCTTCTTCTGCGTAACGGTTGATCAGGTCAGCCTTGTTCCTGTCCTCGAGTTGTCCGAATCCGATGATGGCGATATCGAAGGGCGCTGGGGTGGCTCTGAGCTTCTTGAAATAAGCAAGAATCAAGCGAACGTCCTGCGGTTCAGGCCTCCACAGGTCCGACGTCCTTCCGAGTTTCAACGGGATGACTCCGTCCCATCTAGCCGCACGACGGAACGGTGGTTTGTTAGGCCAGAAGCCCCCGACCCAAATGGGAATCCGAGGCCTTTGTCGAGGACGAGGCAAGAACACAGCGCTATCTATGCGGTAGTGCTTGCCCTGATAGCTGAACGCTTCCCCACTCCAAAGCCCAACGAGGATGTCCAAGCCCTCATCAAGCTTCTCTGCACGGACCTTGTTATTGCTGTCTTCTCCGAACATTTCAAACTCTGCATCCGGTGGGTCACCCAAGCCAACGCCCAGTATCAGCCGCCCGCCGGAGAGATGATCGATCAAAACTGTCTCACGAGCCACTTTCCATGGCCGACGACGAGCGAGCGGTGTGACCGTGGTTCCGATTCGGATCCGCCTTGTGTTCATTGCAATCGCGGCCAAGGCAGTGAAGGAGTCAACGACTGGTGCCCTGAGACTTTTCCTGTACACTATCGTGTCAAAAAGGAAGAAGCCATCCCAGCCCGCCTCCTCCGCCTCATGAGCCAATTCGGCAAGCGTGCGGGCGTAGGAGCACTCGCCAAAGTTCGGGACATACAAACCATATTGGAGGCTGCCCATATTGCCCTCTCGATCCTCGTATTCTGGGCCGTAGTCCGCGGCCGCCAACCCACTCGTCAGAACGTGGTCGTGCCACCCGGAGCCGCGTCGCCGCCAGGACGCAGTAGGCGCTCGTACAGCAGCATCGCCGCCGTCACGATGCCCGCCGTCTCGGTTCGCAAGATGAGCGGCCCCAGCGACACAGTCTCTCCTCCGGCGGCGCGCACCGCGGACACTTCGTCCGCCGTCAGCCCGCCTTCGGGGCCGATGAGAATAGCCGCGCTGGCGAAGAGACGGCCAGCAACCACGTAGCCGATCGGCCGGCGCTCCTCTTCCCATGGCACGACCAGCAGGTCAACAGGCCCCATCTGTGCCAGCGCATCGGCCAGCGGCACGGGGTTATGAATGTCGGGCAGGTCGGCGCGCCCGCATTGCTTCGCGGCTTCCTGCGCGATGCGCCGCCAGCGGGCCACGCGGGCGGGGCCGGGATGCGGCAGGGCGCGCTCGGTCAGCACGGGATGCACGCCGGCGAGCCCAATCTCCGTGCCCATCCGCACGATGAGGTCCATCCTGGGACCGCGGGCAATGCCCTGGAGCAGGGCGATCTCCACCGGCCGGCGCGACGCCCTGGGTGGGCTCATTCGCCGGGCCCTGACGCCGGAAGCGCTTACTTCCCGGAGGACAACTTCGGCTTCGCGCGTGCCGTCAAACGCCACCACGCGGTCACCCGCCTCCAATCGGAGGACGCGGGCGATGTGGTGCGCTTCGCGGCGTGCAAATGCGATCTCGTCCCGGTCCAGCGCGTCCGGAGGGACAAAGAAGCGCCGGAGCCCGGCCATCAGCGTCCGCCTCTCCCGCGTTGACGCGCGGCCCGGTCCGCCCGGGAGCCACGCACGTGGGGCCGACCAGCGCGGGCGCCGCGTGCGCGCGTTCTGTCGCGTCCCGCCCGCGGCGCCCCACCGGCAACTGCGTGCACCGCGCACCAGCCGCGCAGGCGCTCGGTCCCGACGACCGAGAGGCCCGCCGCTCTCAGACGCGTCCGGACCTCCGAGACCCGAGGACTGCCGAACCCACACGCCACGAGCCGGCCGCCGGGCGCCAGGCACCGCACCGCATCCCGGAGCACGGAGGGTAGGATGTCGGCGGTCAGGTTCGCAAGCATCAGGCCGGCTGATATGCGGACTCCGTATAATCCCTCACCACGTCGCACCGTGACCCGATCCGCCACGCGGTTTGCCCGAACATTCGCGCGCGCGACCTGCACGGCCACAGGGTCGTTGTCGATCGCCAGGACCCGCGCGGCCCCCAGCCGGGCGGCGGCGATGGTCAGGATGCCGGAACCCGTGCCGAGATCGACGACCGTGATCCCGGGTCGGACATACCGCTCGACCGCCCGCAGGCACAACTGCGTCGTGGGATGCTCGCCGCTGCCGAAGGCCATCCCGGGATCCAGCCTGACCACCACGCGCCCACGCCCGGGACGATACGGACTCCCTCGCGGCTGCACGGTCAGCCGGCCGAGGTGAACCGGCCGCGCCCCTTCTCCCCAGGCGCGAGCCCATCCCGCGTCGGTCACCACGCGGGTGCCGGCGTGCGACGCCAGCGGTGCCAGCGCGCGTGCCAGCGCCGCGGCCGACCGGCGGCCCGAGGCACTGGAGGGCAGATACGCCCGCAGGACGCGCCGCCGGCCCTCTGTGATCTCCGCGACGCCCGCAGGGCAATGCCGCAGCAGCAGATCGCCGGCGGCCTCAACCCGCGAGGGCATCACGCGGACGGAGACCTCGATCCACTTCACCGGGAGGCGCCTACTGCAGGAGGTCCTTGACCTTCTTGATGATCGGCTTGCGTCTGCCGCCGCGCCCTTCCCCGCGCAGCCGCGCGAACTCCTCCAGCAGGGCGCGTTGCTCGGCGGTCAGGTTCCTGGGGATCGCCACCTTGACGGTGACGTGCAGGTGGCCGCGGGCACCGCGCAGGTCGGGCAGTCCCCGCCCGCGCACGGTCAGGGTGGTGCCTGGCTGCGTTCCGGGGGGTACGGTGAGCGTGACCTCGCCGTCGAGGGCCTTGAAGGGAATCTCGTCGCCGAGCGCGGCCTGGGTCGTCGAGATCTCGGTCTCGCAGAACAGATCCCGGCGCCGTCGCGTGAACACCGGATGCGGTGCCACATGGATCACGACGAACAGGTCCCCACGCCCGCCGCCGCGGACACCCGCCTCCCCCTCGCCGGCCAGGCGCAGGTGCATGCCGTCCTCGATGCCGGCCGGTACGGACACGGTCACCTCGCGCTCCGCCTCTACCTGGCCGGCCCCCCGGCACTGCCTGCACGGACGCGGGATATAGGTCCCTTCACCCCGGCACTCCGGGCATGGGCCGATCTGCGTCATGGTGCCGAGCACGGTCCGCTGGACGTGCCGCATCTGGCCCGTCCCGTCACAGGTCGGACAGCGCTCCCGGCCGGATCCGCGTTCGGCGCCTGTGCCAAAACAGGCCGGACACGTCTCCAGGCGTGTGACCTTCAGGCGTTTCTCGGTCCCGCTGGCGACTTCTTCGAGCGTGATCTCGAGACCGTGCCGCAGGTCGGCGCCGCGTTCCGGCGCCTCGCGATCTGCCCGCGTGGCGGTTCGGGTCCCGAAGAAGAAGTCGAACAGGTCGTCGAAGGGATTGATCCCGCCGCCAAACGGCTCCGCGTCCCCCACCACCCGGCCGTACCGGTCGTACTGCGACCGCTTGGCGGGATCGCTCAGGATCTGGTAGGCTTCGTTGATCTCCTTGAACCGCTCGGTCGCGTGCGGATCGTCGCGCCGGACATCGGGATGGTTCTCACGCGCCAGCCTGCGGTAGGCCTGCTTGATATCCTCCTGCGTGGCGCGCCGTGCGACGCCGAGGATTTCATACAGATCGCGGGACGCCATGATCGCAGTCGCCTCGACGGTGTGGCGATGGCCCTCGGGCCGGCAACGGCCCTTTACTCGAACGCCTTGAGGGTTTCCGTCAGGCGGTCCGCGACATACCGGACGGCCGCCAGGGCCCGGCGATACCGCATGCGGGTAGGACCGACGATCCCGACGGTGCCCACGACCTGGGGGCCGGCCCGGTAGGTGGCCATCACCAGGCTGCACCCCCGCAGCTCCTCGCGCCGGTTCTCGGCGCCGATAGAAATCCACAGCCCCTGCTCCGGCGCGGCGGCCATGGCGTCCGCGAGGACGGATTCTTCCTCCAGCGCCTCCAGCAGTTGCGTCGCCGCGTCCGGACGCCGGAACTCGGGCTCGCGGAGCAGGTGGCGGGTTCCTTCCATGACGATCCGGGGGTGGCCGCCTCGGGCGAGTTCGCGCCCGAGCCAGGTCTTGACCTCTGCGAGCAGCCGATGATGCCAGGACGCCTCGCCGACGATCTGCTCCAGCCGCTCGTGCGTGAGGTCGGCCAGCCGGCAGCCCTGCAGACGGTGCGTGATAGCCTGGGAGATCTGCTCCAGATCGTCGGGGCCGATCCCCTCAGGAAGATCGATCATGCGCGCCTGCAGCCCGCCGGAGTCCGTGGCGATCACGGCGATCGCCCGCCGCTCGCCCAGCGGCACAAGATGCAGGGACCGGAAGGTCTGGTGCTGCAGGCCCGGGGAGGCCACCACCGACAGGTACTGGGTGACGAACGCGAGCACGCGCGCCGCCTGCCCGGCCGCTGCGGACGGATCCTCGGCAGAAGTCTCCAGCCGGCGCCGGATCGCCTGCCGCTCGGCCGCCGAAAGGGCCTCGGCTTCCTGGAACATGTCCACGTAGAGCCTGTAGCCGGCGTCCGTCGGGATCCGGCCGGCGGATGTGTGGGGATGGGTCAGCAGCCCCATCTCCTCCAGCGCCGCCATGGTGTTGCGGATCGTTGCCGGGCTGACCCCGAGCCGCTCGCGGACGGCCGGGTGCTCCGACCCCACGGGTTCGGCGGCCCGGATGTGCTCCTCGACGACCGCGCAGAACACCGTCCGCTGTCGCTCGTCGAGCTGATCCATCGTCTCTTCCCTCCGGCCGTTAGCACTCATCAGACGAGAGTGCTAACGCCTGCACTTCAGCGTAGCATCGCCGATTTTCGAGTGTCAAGGAATCGTCCCGACCCGCCCGGCCGGGCGCCGGCGCACCAGATCGCGAAGCAGACCCAGTTCCTCTACTCGAAGGATCAGGCAGGCCGCCAGGTAGACGCCTGCGGCAACCCCCAGGCCGAGGGCCAGCGTGACCACGCGCCCAAGGGTTCCATCCAGTGAGGCCACCGCGCCCAGGTGCGTTACCCACCATCCCACGGCGACGGCGGCCGCGGTGGCCACCGCCGTGCGCGCCGCCGTGCGCATCATGCGCCCGCCTTCGAGAGCGCCGAGTGCCCGGCCGAGAATCACCAGCAGCACCCCGACGTTGATGAACGCCACGATGGCTGTGGCCAGCGCGATACCGGCCACACCGAGCCGCTGCATCAACAGATAGGCCAGGACGGCGTTCACGACGACCATGCGGGCACCCACGGCAACGGGCGTGCGCATCATCTGGAGGGCGTAGAAGGCGCGGGTCACGACATAGTACGCGGCCATGGGGACCAGGCCGGCCGCGTACGCGGTCAGGCACGCCCCGACGGTCGCGGTCGCGGGAGGCCCGAACTCGCCCCGCTCAAAGACCACCCGCACCGCGGGCGTTGCGAACGCCATCAGGACCGCCGAGACGGGCAGGACCAGGAACAGCATGGCGCGCAGACCCAGCGACGTCGACTGGCGCAGAGCGACGCGGTCGCCGGAGGCGGCCGCCTGGCTCATGCTGGGAAACAGCACGGTGGCCACGGAGATGGCCAGGATGCCGATCGGCGCCTGCACGATCTCGTAGGCATAGTCGAGCGCGGCGACGGCGTTGACGCCGGGCGAGACCGGGAGCAGCGACGCGAGGAATCGGCCGACGTAGGCATTGATCTCCACGACGGCCAGACCCAGCATGGCCGGCACCGCCAGGCGGCGCACCGTCTGGATGGCGGGGTGCGACCAGTCCACGGCGAGGCGCGCCCGGAAGCCGGACGTCCGCAGCGCCGGCGCCTGGGTAAGAAACTGCGCGGCGGTCCCGGCCACCCAGGCGATGGCCAGGCCGGTGATGCCCAACCGCGGCCCGAGCCACAGCGTGAGGGCGATCGTGGTGACGTTGAAGAGGAGCGGCGCCACGGCCGGCGGCCCAAACCGCTGCAACGCCTGCAGGTAGGCTGTGGCGAAGACCGACAGCGCCAGGAAGAACATCGACAGGAAGTTGATGCGGGTCAGGTAGACCGTCAGGTCGAACTGGGCCGGGTTCGCCGTGAATCCGGGCGCCGCCAGCGGCACCAGCAGCGGGGCAGCCAGGATCCCGAAGAGGACCATGCCGACCCCGATCCCCAGGACCGCAGTGAAGAGGTAGGCAGAGACCCGCCGGAGTTCCTCGGGATCGCGCCGGGCCTGCACGTCGGCCAGCGTGGGGATCAGGACGATGCTGAGCGTGCCCCCGATGAACAGCCGCTGGATGAAGAACGGCAGGTAGTACCCGATGACGTACGCGGCCTTCGCGTCCGTCGCGCCGAACAGGGCGGCCACGACGATCTCGCGGACGAGCCCCAGCAGACGGCTGCCGACCGTCGCGGCGGCCACAAACGTCGCCGCGCGCGACAGGCGCGGCGGTGCCGGCGGTGCCATCATCGATGGCACGATGACGGACGGGACGCGGCTTGTCGCCCCCAGCCCGGCGTGTTAGAATGCCGCGGGACTCTTGCCCCACCGGGCACGTGGTCCCAGGAGGATCTGGCGTGGCCAAGCGTATCAAGTCGGGCCTCAAGCACCTTCGCAAGTCGGCGAAACGACAGCAGGCGAATGCCGCATTGAAATCGCGGATCAAGACCCTGACCCGCACCGCCCTGGGGAAGGTCGAGATGATTCCGGTCGCCCAGGCTGAGCTGGACAAGGCGGCAGCCCGCGGGATCATCCATCCCAACGCCGCGGCGCGCCGGAAGTCGCGCCTGATGCGCCGCGCATCCGCCTCTGCCGCCACCGCGTAGCGTCACGCCCGTCCCCCCCGCGGGGTCGCCGCGAGCCGGTCGGCCGCAGATAGCCGCACGATCAGCGTCTCCAGCACCAGCCGGGGCGGACTGCCGGTTTTGATCGCCCGGTCTGCCCCTTCCAGCGCCGCAAAGATCCCCGGGAACCGCTCGGGACGGTAGCCCCGTGCCTGGTCCGCCACCTTTCGGGCCACGAACGGCTGGACCCTGAGACGCTCCGCCACCGTCGAGGGGGCCGCGCCCTGCCCGGCCAGCGCGTGGGCTCGAAGAATCAGACGAAACTGCCGCGCGATCATGAACAGCACCTGGAGCGGCTCGTGGGTCGCCAGGTTGTCGTGCAGGGCCCGCAACGCCGCGGGGGCGTCACCGCCGCCCACCGCGTCCACCAGCGTGAAGATCGACGCTTCACCCAGGCGCGTGGCGATGCTCTCGATGTCGGCT
>JACQHU010000101.1 GCA_016198805.1 Armatimonadota bacterium | reverse complement strand
GCGCTGGCGCTGCTGCAGCGCGCCGAGCGCGCCGTCGCCCGGGTGCGGACCTGGCACGAGATGGAGCATTTCTCGTCCGGGTCCGGAAGCTTCAGCACCACCTGGTACACGTTCATCGTCCCCGACCGCCTGGCGTACCGAACCAACCTGGGCAAGGAGGGCCGGATGATCGCGAAGAGCAACTACTTCCGCGATCCCGGCGGCTCATGGGACCTCACCGAACGGCGCGAGGCGATCAAAGTCGCCTTTCGCTTTCCCCTGGCCCAGGAGATGGCCGGCATGGCCCTGGGCGTGCGCACGACAGAGGATGACCGCGTACTGCAGGTCGTGACCTACTCCGACCCCGGCGGGAAACTGCACTTCGCGACGTGGATTGATCTGAAGACGGGGCTGCCGGCGCGCCTGTTTATGGTGGGGGAGGCGCACTACATGGTAGCGGAGATGTTCAAGTACAACGAGCGGGTTGTGATCACGCCCCCGTAACGAGGAGGGTCAGTGTTACCCTCGCCCGGAGTGATCCCGAGGTACGGTTAGAACAGAGCGAGCGCCCGCGCGACGATCCCTCCCAGCGCAACCGCCAGTGTAATCGTTCCCAGCGAAATCACGACTGCCCGCCGCCATCCGAGCGCCCTGCCCAGCACCGCGATGGTGGCCACGCAGGGGATATAGATCGTGTTGACCAGCGCGTAGGTGAAGATCTGCCGCCCGGTCATGAAGCTCATGAGGTTGTCCGCGCCTGCGCCGAACTGAGTGATAGCCAGCGCCACGAGCAGTTGCAGCGCCAGTTCTTTCCGTAGCACGGCGAATACCAGCGTCAGCCCGGCCACCGCCGGCAGCCCGAGCCACCCTTCTACCACGGGCGCCACGGGCCGCGCGAACAGCCGGATCCATCCCGTCTCGTACAAGCCGCCGAGCACCACGCTGCCCACCAGTACGATCGGTACGGCTACGGTGACGAACTCCCCGACGCGCACCCAGGTCTTGCGGATGACCGTGCGCGGCGTGGGGACGCGGAATGGGAAGATTTCCATCAGCAGGTCCGGCGTCCGGCCGGGGATGAGCCGGTTCAGCCCCCACCCCGCCCCGAGCATGACCGCGCTCACCAGCGCGTAGAGCAGCAGCGCCTGCGGCCAGCCGATGAAGCGTGCCACTGCCCCGAAGATGACGGCGGTGCGGGCGCTGCAGGACACCAGGGTGATCAGCGTCCCGGCAATCAGCCGCTCGCGCTCGGTACGCAGCACGCGCAGCCCAATGATCGCCGGCACGTTGCACCCGGCCCCGGCCACCAGGGGGATGGCCGCCCGGCCGCTGAGCCCGCACCGGCCGAGCGCGCGGTCGAGCAGGACGGCCGCGGCGTTCAGGTACCCTGTGTCCTCCAGGAGGGCGAGCAGCACGTAGAAGGTCAGCACATAGGGGATGCCGACGGACAGCACCGCGTTCAGCCCCGCGTCCAGGCCCCAGAGTATGGTCCGCGCGAGCACTCCCTGCCCGAACAATGAGATGATCGCCCAGCGGACGACGGGTGAAGCATATGCAGCCCACGTGGCGTCCACCAGACCCGCCAGAAGTCCCCCGCCCCAGAACAGGCCGGTGAAGATCACGCCCAACACCAGCAGGAGCAGCGGGAATCCG
This sequence comes from Armatimonadota bacterium, assembly GCA_016198805.1. Lineage (GTDB taxonomy): Bacteria > Sysuimicrobiota > Sysuimicrobiia > Sysuimicrobiales > Humicultoraceae > JACQHU01. The sequence goes on along the minus strand of JACQHU010000101.1, from coordinate 6,803 downwards.
CTGATCGGGCGCGTGGCGATGCGCCAGGCCTGCCGGCCGCGGAATTCCCCTGGGGTGACCGTCACCTTCCGCGCGATCTCACCGGCAAGCCGGTGACGCTCACGGGCGATCAGGTGCGCGGCCGGCTGACCGGCCCGCGCTTCCAGCCGGGCCGCGGCGGCCTGCGCGGCGGCATCGGCCAGGTTGACGGCGACGACCACGCGCAGCCCCAGGTCGAGTAGTTGCAGGACCAGGTAGAGGTTGCGAGCGAGATTCGTCGCGTCGACGGTTGCGACGACGACGTCCGGGCGGACCCGGAGCAGAACGTCCCATGCCGCGCGCTGATCTTCCGAGGAACCAGAGAGCCCGTAGGTCCCGGGCAGGTCGAGCAAAGTGAGGTCCTGGCCGTCTGCGCGGGTGCGGGCAGCGGCGACCTCGACCGTTGCGCCGGCGTAGTTCGTCGTGAGGGTCTGCAGACCGGTCAGGGTGTTGAAGATCGTGGACTTGCCGACGTTGGGGTTGCCTGCGAGGGCGATCGTGACGCCCGTACGCGAAAGAGGCCTCCGCGACGGGCCGTGGCACGCAGCGACGCTCACGACGCTTCCACCACGGTCACGCGGCCGGCCAGATCCCGGCCCAGCGCATAGGGACTCCCCCCGGCCTGGATCAAAATCGGACCTCCGAGCGGGATGACCTCCACCACCTCAACCGCTTCACCGGGCAGGATGCGGAGGGCGGCGAGATCGGCGGCTAGGCCGAGATCCTCTTGAGGAATCTGTGCCACGACGGCCCGGCTGCCAGCCGGCAGTGAGGCGAGACTACGCGGTCTCTCCAACTTGGTCTCCCTACTCGGCGTAATTAGGCTACCCTAACCAGGGTAGGCGGGCCCCCGCAAACCGGCAATCGGGCGGCCGATGTATTTTTTGGTGCTGACCCTCCGCGGGGGCGGGGGCATTGGGCAAGGTTATGAGGTGCCAGCACACTGCTCGGCCCGCGAGGACTGAGGACCGCATTGACAATGCCCATGCACAAACTTACGCTATCCGATGGGTCCCTCCGTGCGGATTTCTGAGATTGTCTGGACGGAGGACGATGTCGCCCATTTGGCCCAACATGGCGTCACGCCGGAGGAGATTGAGGAAGTCCTGGCGGCGGATCCCCTGTGGCGACGAGGACGTGCGCATCTAGATACCGGGAGGAGGAGCCTCTACGCCCTGGGGAAGACCGACGCGGGACGGTATCTCTTCATCGTACTCTCTCTGCGCGGACGGGGCCGCGCACGCTACGTGACGGCGATGGACATGGACAAGAAAGCCAGACGGTATTACGAGCGCCACAGGAGATAGTCAGATGGGGAAAGCGACGTCCCGGCGACCACGCCTGCCAGGGTTTCGCACCGACGAAGATGAGCGTACCTTCTGGGAGACTCATCGCCCGGGTGACCACCTCGATGCGATGCAGCCCGCACGCGTTCAGATTTCCCGACAGTTCCGGCAGCGGGTCAAAGAGCGCAAGAAGAATGTCACGTTCCGGATGCAGCCGTCCCAGATCGAAGCGATCAAGAAGGTCGCGCGGGAACTCGGGGTAGGCTATCAGACCCTGATGCGGATGTGGATCTTAGAAGGGCTCCGCAGGAAGAAGGCAGGATAGGTCACCGCCGCCGGATCGGAAACCGTCCCTCCAGGGCGTTCTGGACGATCGCCTTCACCTCGGGGTGGAAGTCCTTCCGCAGGACCCAGGCCAGGAACCCTGAGTGCTTGGCGGCCACCTCGCGGAGCGGCTTGCCCCGCACGCCTTCAGGCCCGAAGCCGACCACGGCCTCGTTCCCGCGCCAGATGAACCGGCCCTGGGCGTCGATGGCGTCGGAGTCGCGCGTGCTGTTCATAAAGTAGCCGGCCAGTTCCTGAGGGGTCCGCGGGAGGTCGGGATAGGTGGCCAGCTGCGCGTCCAGCACTTCCAGGCACGCCTCAATATCGGCCTCCGCGCGGTGCGCGCGCTCGAGTTCCTTCCCGCAGTAAAAGCGGTAGGCGGCCGACAGGTCGCGCGGCACCTTCCGGTGGTAGATGACCTGCGCGTCCACGACGGCGCGGCCGGTCATGTCCAGGCGCTGCCCGGCCAGCGACAGTTCCCTATGTAACATCGGCAAATCGAAGCGGAAGATATTGAACCCGGCCAGGTCGACGTCGCCGATGAACGCCAGCACCTCCGGGGCGACCTGGGCGAACGGCGGCGCGATGGCCACGTCGACGTCGGTGATGCCGTGGAAGCGCGTCGATTCCGGAGGAATGGGGATGCCGGGGTTCACGCGGCGGGTCAGGACCTCGCGCCGGCCGTCGGGATGGACCTTGATCATCGAGAGTTCGATGATGCGGTCGGCGGCGTGGTTGACGCCGGTGGTCTCCAGATCAATGAAGACGATCGGGCGGTGGAGGACAAGATACTGCATCGCCGTGTCAGGTTCGCGCAGGACGCATGCAGGTCCTACGCGCCCTCGAACGCGCCGTCGGGCTTGACGCCATCCGAAGGCCGCGCCGTCGCGATGCCGTTAGGGCTGCCAGACGCGCGTCTGCGGTCTGTAGGACGACCACGAGAACCAGAAGTGGTTGCCGTGGACGATGGGCTCCAGGCGCTTGCCTGCCAGCGGCCCCGCGGCAGCGTGGCCCAGGATGTTCCATGTGCTCTTCGTCTGCTCGTCGCCGAACTGCACGCCGCGCACCGCGAACGACAGTCTTCGGCCGTCCACCACGGGTAAGAAGACGCCGGTGGCCCCGACGTCGCGGCCCGAGGCGATGTCCCCGGCATCAAGCGCCGAGGCGGTGCCCTTCTGGAAGAACACGACGATGGGCACGCCGCCGACCGTGTCGTGCACCACGCCCACCTTCTCCAGGGCGCTGAACGGATACGCCACGTCCTGGCCGCCGATGGAGACCGTGACCACGCGCTCCATCGGCCGGAGCCGGGGGTCGCGGCCTCCGGTGTAGAGGAACGGCGACGAGTTGATGTCGTCGTAGCCCACGTACGGATTGCGGCCGTACGGCCGGGAATGCCCGGTATCGCGCGACAGCACCTTCCCTGAGGGGCGCGCCCGCCGGAAGATTTCCCAGGAGATGATCTGCGAGGGCAGTACGGTCAGGCGCTTCCCGGTCAGGTCACCCACGATGCCCTCTCCGGAGACCTGCCACCACCACGACTCGGTCTGCCGGTCGTACATCACCAGCGCGCTCTTGTACAGTTTGCCGGTAGTGCCGAAGTCGTAGACCTGCCCCTCCAGCCGCCGATCAAAGGTGATCGACGTGTTGCACAGCGGGCAGAAGGTGACCGTCCCGGGCACGCCGCCGACGGTATCGTTGACGATCTCGTGCCAGATCAGAATCTGCAGGGGATACGCGCGGGCGTCGCTCCCGCGCTCGAAGATGACCACCGGTTCGGCAGGTTTGAGCCACTTCGCGGCGTCCGCGACGGTCTCGAACTTCGGCCGGTCGATGGCCGGGATGCCGTCCTTAGGCGGCCCGCCCGACCGGATCTCGTTCAGCGGCACGCTGGATTTCTTGAAGTTGGTCTTCCACTCGGAGCCGTCGAAGGGGAGGCCTTGCGCCACCGCCTGGCCGCGCTGGCCGCCCCAGGTCCCGGCCAGCGCGGCGGTCGCTATCAGCGTTCCCACGAGCACGGTCACCACGGCGCCCCGCCGCATGTCCCCCGCCCCCTCAGGACAGGCTGCCATCGCCGCCCGATCCCCGTACAGTCTCGCCCGGCCCGACGACGCCTTCTGTAAGCTGCCTTACACGATCACGAGGCCCGGGCAAGCGCCGGAACGGCTCGCGTCCGAGCAGGTTCGCGCTCTCAGCATATCAGCACCGGCAGACGGGGGACAATCGGGTGGCACCCGGTCACGGTCGTCTCCCGTTCGTGAGGACGCTTACATACTGCGCATCCTGCCGCCCGTATAGTAGGGTGTTGTATCGTGCTCCCGCCAGCACTCTCTTCGGAGGTGATGTGTACTATGACGGACACGCGACTTGGGCTGTTGAGCCGCAGGCAGTTTCTGGAGATCCTGGCGGCCACCGGCGTCGTCCTGCCGATGGCCGGCGCGCTGGATCGCCTGCTCCCGATCGCCGAAGCCGCCACGACGGCCGCCAAGAAGAACGTCGCGGACGTCCTGCGCTTCTCGACGCGCCCCCAGGGCTGGAAGGGCCTGTTCGGGTTCGTGACCCTCCGGCTGCATCCCGTGTTCTTCAACGGGCAGCGTGCGTATCACATCCGCACCGATGTGTCCGACGCCGACTTCGCGAAGCGGGTCGGGCTCGTGCATGTCATCCGCCTGGCCGGCGCGCTCAAGAACGGCGATACCGCCGACTACTACCTGTTCACCAACCGCGCCTCGGGACAACTGCCGGTGGTGAGCACCGCGCCGGGCCGCGACGACTTCACGCCGGCCTTCCGGCTCTCCCGCGTCACCTTCACCAGGACCCCACAGGTCCTGAACTCGGTTGACGCCATCCGAGACGCCCAGGCCGGAGGAATGGTCAGGATCGGGGCCACCAGCATTGTCGTCAACTATCCGTTTGTGAAGTGGCCCGACGGCGAACTGTCCCGGGATACGAAGCGGGAGGTCTATCTTGGCGACGGGCAGTTGCTCAACCCCCCCAATGTGGAGAAACGCGAGGTCACCTTCAAACTCCATCAGTGCTTCCCGGGTGAATGGTACATCGTCACCGACACGTCGGCGGCGCCCATGGCGCCGATGATGAAGATCATCGCCTCGCCGCGGACGTCAGGCCTCACGAAGGCCGGCGCCACCGCAAAAATCCTGGTGTTCGGCAACGGCATCAAGGGATCAGGGCCGATGGGGTTCCAGCCCTCGGTCGTGGACAGCCTGCCGGGGCACCCGCTCTGGAGCCCGTTCTGGGACCATTACACGTTTACCTGGGTCGAGGGCAGGACGCCCTCGGTGGTCAGGAATCAGGAGGAGCTGGTCGCACTGGAGAAGGCCGGGGCGCTCAAGCGCTGGCCGGGCACGCCAGACACACAGGGCCAGACCTTCGTGGTCAACTGCCCTGTGCCGGTCACCGCGCCGATGACATGGAAGCCCTGACCGGCGCCTCCTGAGGGGGGGTTGAGGCCCGGGACACGACCGGCCGCCGGGATCCCGCGTCTGCCCGGCGGCGTCAGCTCGTCGCTCATTTCGGCATCGCCAGGACCAGCAGGGACTTGAGCCTCCTACGGCGTACGCTTGCCGCCGTGACCCGCGGCCTGTCTCTGATCACTGGTGTCCATGGCTTCATCGGCAGCCACCTGGCGGCGCGACTGCTCCAGGACGGTGCGCCCGTGCGCGGGCTGGACATCGTCCCGCGGGAGAGCCCCGGCATCGAGTTCGTCCAGGCCGACCTGACCCGCCCGGAGACGCTGGTGGGAGCCGTCGACGGGTGCGAGATCGTCTTCCACTGCACCCGCTGGCCGGGCCAGCCGCGCACGTGGGAGGCCGCGCATGCGGTCGAGGTCACCGGCACGGCCAACCTCTTCGAGGCCTGCAGGCGCGCAGGGGTCGCGCGGGTCGTGCACATCAGCAGCGTCGCGGTGTATGGCCCGACCCATGCCGCCGTCATCACCGAGGAGACGCCGCTGTGGGCCGCCGGAGTCTACGGCCGGAGCAAGGTCGAAGCGGAGCGCTGCGTCCAGGAGGCGCGGCGCAGCGGTCTTCCGATCGTCACGCTCCGGCCGGGCCAGGTGTACGGCCCCCGGGCCGCAGGAGGCACGTTGGAACCCATCCGATGGCTCATGACGGGACGCCCGGTGCTGGTGAACGGCGGCCGGGGGGTGAATCACCCCGTGTATATCTCCAACCTGATCGATGCCCTCATCGCCACTGCGACCGCTGACGGCATCGAGGGACAGGCCTTCAACATCGCCGACGGCAATGTCCCCTGGCGGGAGTTCTATGGCCACTACGCGCGGATGACGCGGCGGCCGTTGCGGTCGCTGCCCGCGTCGGTGGTGTGGCTGTCGGGGATGGGCTCCGAGGCCTTCGGATGGCTCACCTCTCGTCCTCCGGCGCTCGATCGGGCCAGCGTGACCTACCTGACCCGGCGGTCGGCGTACAGCATCGAGAGGGCCCGGACGGTGCTGCGATGGTCGCCGGCGATCTCGATGGATGAGGCCATGGCGGAAACCGAGCGCTGGCTGCGGTCGTCCGGCGTCCTGCGGGTGTGATCGCGGGGATGTCCTCGGATGGGGCCGGGCCGGTGGTCCTGGTCACCGGGGCCGGAGGCTTCATCGGCGGGCGCCTCGCCGAACGGCTGGCGGCGGAGGGCGCGCACGTCCGCGGCCTGGTGCGCCGCGCCGGGCAGGCGCAGGCGCTGGAGGCCCGGGGCGTCCGCGCCGTGATCGGCGACATGACGCAGCCCGAAAGCCTGCCCCAGGCCGTTCGCGGCTGCTCGCTCGTCTACCATTGCGCGTCGTGGATGGGACGGCCGTTCTCGTGGGACGCGGCGATGTCGACAAACGCCGTGGGGACGCGCCACCTGCTCGAGGCCTCGCTCGAGGCCGGCGTGAAGCGGTTCGTCCATGTCAGCACGATCTCCGTGTACGGCCCGACGACGGCGGAGACCATCGACGAGCAGACGCGGTTGTGGCCGCTCGGCCCGTATCGCGGATCCAAGATCGCGGCCGAACGCGAGGTGGAACGCGTCTCGCAGCGAGGGCTGGAGGCGGTTATCCTGCGCCCGGGCCAGGTCTTCGGTCCCGGTGACGACAGGCTCTCCGGCCTCGTCCTGCGATGGCTGCGCCGGGGATTCCCGCTGCTGGTGGACGGCGGGGGAGGCTTCTGC
>JACQHU010000003.1 GCA_016198805.1 Armatimonadota bacterium | reverse complement strand
GTGTTCAAGGACAAGCCCGGCGGCCTGGTGGTGGACTACCTGGGCCTCGCGCAGGAGTTGAAGGCGGCGCTGGCGACCTACACCGAGAGCGGCGGCACGGGCCGCACCGCGCTCGATCAGGACGAGGCGGTCGCCGTGATGCTGGAGAAGTACGAGGTCTGCTGCGGCCTCTTCCACGGCTTCGATTGGACGAAGTGGACGACCGGGACGCCCCAGGAGCGGCTCGGCCTGCTGCCACCGGTGCAGGAGCACATCCTGCGTCAGGACAACGGGAAGGACCGCTGCGTGCGCGCCGTGCGCGAGCTGTCGCAGGTGTTCGCGTTGGCGGTGCCGCATGCCAAGGCGCTGCGCATCCGCGACGACGTGGCCTTCTTCCAGGTGGTGCAGGCGGTGCTCGCGAAGCGCGCACCGGGCGACGCCAGGCCCGAGGAGGAGCTCGACCACGCCGTGCGGCAGATCATCTCGCGCGCGGTAGCCCCCGAGGGCGTAACGGACATCTTCGCCGCTGCCGGGCTCACGAAGCCGGACATCTCGATTCTCTCCGACGACTTTCTCGCGGAGGTGCGCGGCATGCCGCAGCGCAACCTCGCGGTGGAGTTGCTGCAGAAGCTGCTCAAGGGTGAGCTGAGCGTACGCCGGCGCAAGAACGTTGTCCAGGCGCGCTCGTTCGCCGAGATGCTGGAGCAGACGATCCGCCGCTACCAGAACCGGGCCATCGAAGCGGCGCAGGTGATCGAAGAGTTGATCCAGCTCGCGAAGGACATGCGCGAGGCCAGCGCTCGCGGCGATGCGCTGGGCTTGAGCGAGGATGAGCTCGCGTTCTACGACGCACTGGAGACCAACGACAGCGCGGTCAAGCTGCTGGGCGACGACACGCTGCGCGCGATCGCCCGCGAGCTGGTCGAGACGGTGCGCAACAACGTGACGATTGACTGGACCCTGCGCGAGAACGTGCGGGCGCAACTGCGGGTGCTCGTCAAGCGCATCCTGCGCAAACACGGCTATCCGC
>JACQHU010000095.1 GCA_016198805.1 Armatimonadota bacterium | reverse complement strand
GGACTCGATCGTCTCCAGGTCGCGCATCTCGCCGATGAGGACGATATCGGGGTCCTGGCGCAGGGCGCGGCGGAGCGCCTCGGCGAAGGAGCGCGTGTCGAGACCGACTTCCCGCTGGGTGACGCTGCAGCGCTGGTCGGGGTGGACGTACTCGATCGGGTCCTCGATGGTGACGATGTGCCCCTGGGTGTTGGCGTTGAGGAAATCGATGAGCGCCGCCAGGGTGGTGGACTTGCCGCTGCCGGTGGGGCCGGTGATGAGGACGAGGCCCTGCGGCTTGCTCACCATGTCCTTGAGCACCGCGGGCATCCCCAGCTCCTCGATGCTGGGAACGCGCAGAGGGATGGCGCGGAGCACGGCGCCCACCTGCCCGCGCGCCCGGAAGACGTTGACCCGGAAGCGCGCTTTGCCGGGGATACCGTAGGAGAAATCCAGCTCGCCGCTCGTCTCGAAGGTCTGGATCTGCGGGCCGACCATCATGCTGTAGGCGAGGGTCTCCGCGTCCGCGGGGGTGAGCGGCTCCTGCTCGGTCGGCACGATCCGCGACGCAACGCGGAAGAGCGGCGGCCGGCCCGCCTTCAGGTGGATGTCCGAGGCCCGCCGCTCCAGCGCCAGGAGCAGCAGCTCATCAATCAGCATCGCCATGGCTGGTTCACTCCACGCGCTCGTGGCCTGCAAGCTGCAGCAGCAGGCCCAGGGTGTTCGCCAACGTGAGGATCATGTCGCGGTCGTCGGGGAGGAACACGCTGCCGCCCTCCTTGTTAAGGATCTCGAAGACGCCGTGGACCTGGCCGCGCAGGCGGAAGGGCACGGCCAGGATGGAGCGCACCTCGTAGCCGACGGCGTCGCTGATCTCGCGCTTGAAGCGGGCGTCGCGGTGTACGTCGGAGATGGCGACCGGCTCGTTCTCCGTCGCCACCCAGCCGACGATGCCCTCGCTCAACTTCACGCGGAACCCCTTGATCTTGTCGCCGACCGGACCCTTGGCGACCTTGAAGAAGACCTCGCCGGCCTCGCGGTCGATCAGGAAGAGCGACCCGGCCTCGGCGCGCAGCAGGTCCATCATCAGGTCAACGGTGTGGTCGAACAGGGCGTCCAGGTTCTCGGTATTCACGGCGGCGCGCAGGAGCTGCTGCAGCGCCTGGTTCTCGGTGGTGACCAGGGTGAACGCCCGCTCAAGGACCGTGAACTCGCGCTGCTGCGCTTCGAGGCGCCGGCGCAGCGCAACGACCTCCGGCGGTGAGTCTCGATCGCTCATGCTATCTCTCGCCTCTCCATTCGCTCATGGCAACTCAGCGTCACTCTCGCGTTCGGCACACCCCGGCCGATTTCCTCTAAGCTCGACTTTCGGTCGTCTCCCCGATTGGTGTTGCTATGGGACAGGTAGGTAGCACCCCACTGAACCGTGGTTGGGGCGCTGATCTCGCCAGGTAGGGGACTGCCTGGCTTCCCCCGGCGCATGGCAAGCAGGGGGTATGAGCCTGTGACAGGCATGACTTGAAAACGGCGGGTCCGCATGGCATGCTCTCCTTGTGAGTTGGCAATCACCTGGAGAGCAGGACCAACACGGACCCACAGAAGGAATCTTGCCACAATCCCGACTGTTCCGCAAGAGGGCAGGTCGGCCAGGGCAACATCGGCGTTCACAGTGCGAAGGAGAGGCGCTACCTGCGCAAGGTGTGCGGCAAGACGTTTGCTGCCACCAAAGGCACGCCCTTCTACCGCCTGCGCAAGCCAGAGGAGCTGCATGTCATTGTTCTTGCGGGTCTTCCGCAACCCGGTCTACACCGGCCGTGTCGGGCGTCCGAAGCTGGTGCTGACCGAAGGGCTGCTGATCGGCCAGGTGGTCAAGCGCTATGCGCGGCGGCGCGTCAGAGAGGTGACCAGACGGGTGGCCCACGGGAGGGCCAAAGCGATTGCGGCGGCGCTGAAGCGCGTAGGCGGAGGGAAGGACATCAACACAGCCTACATCGAGCGGATCAACGCCACGT
>JACQHU010000094.1 GCA_016198805.1 Armatimonadota bacterium | reverse complement strand
GGGTTTCCAGACCTCGCCGTGGGCCGCGGCCCTCGCGAACGGCACCAACGCCGCCATCCTGGACTACGATGACAACACCTTCCGCGCCCAGTCCCACCTCAGCGGGTCCCTCGTTACCGCGGCCCTGGCCCTGGCCGAGGCCCGCGGACTCGGGGGCCAGGCAGTGCTCGAGGCCTACCTGGTAGGGTTCGAGGCCGCCTGCAAGATCGGTCAGGGTGTCCTACCCGGGCAGTACTTCGGGGGACGCCACAGCACCGGCACGCTCGGCGTGATGGCTGCGACGGCGACCTGCGCCAAGCTCCTCGGACTCGATGCCCGCGAGACGGCGACGGCCTTCGGCATCGCTGCATCCTGCGCCGGGGCGGTCCGCGCGAACATGGGCACCATGACCAAGGGGCTGCACACCGGCCTGGCGGCCTCCAGCGGGATCCTGGCCGTGTCGCTCGCCGCCAGGGGCTTCGACGCGCGGCAGGATATCCTCGAGGCGACCTACGGCTACGCCCACACCACGGTCAAGGACGATAGCTCCCGGGTGGAACTGATCGGCGAAGGGTGGGGGAACCCCTGGGACGTCATTGATCCGGGCATGGGCATCAAGTTCCAACCCTCGGGAACGATGTCCCACTGCGCGGCTCGCTGCGCTATGGAGCTTTCCATCCGCCACGACCTTCGACCAGAGGACGTCGAAGCGATCGTTTGCAGAACCACTCGCGAGTCGATGGACATCGGGAGCTACGGTGTTCCCAACACTGCGAGCCAGGCGATGTACTCCACTCCGTGGGCGGTCGCCGTAGCCCTCGCCGACCGCAAGACGGGCCTTGCCCAGTTCAGCCCGGAGCGGGTCCAGGACCCGGCAGTGCGCGCCCTGGCCGCCAGGGTGCAGATGGTTGTCCATCCGGATCTGGCCGAGATCACGGATCTTCACGACGTGCCCGCGGCCGAGGTGGTCGTTACCCTCAAGGATGGCCGAAGCTTGAGCCAGTTCCGGCGGCGGCCCATCGGCTACCCCGGTGGTGAGCCCTGGACCGACGAGATGCTGGAGGAGAAGTTCCGCGAGGCCGCCGGCCTCTCGCTTTCTTCAGAGCGCGTCGAGCGGGCAATGGCCCTGTTGCGCCGCTTCGACCAGCGTTCCGACGTCCGCGAGCTCACGGCACTCCTGTAAGGCGAATAGCGAGAAGCGAATAGCCTATTCGCTTCTCGCTATTCGCTCCCGTTGGCCATCTCCAGGAAGAGCCGGTGGAAG
>JACQHU010000091.1 GCA_016198805.1 Armatimonadota bacterium | reverse complement strand
GATCTGTAAACTGGTTCCCGGCTGAAAGCAGCCAGGCATGGGTATACTGGTTGTTGAGGGTGCTCCATGCTGGAAGCACTCTCATGCCGGAGGATCGGAAGATGTCCGAGCACGTCGCGGAGGACGTTGCCCGCGTCCTGATCGCGCTGCACGACGCCCGCGCGTGGTTCCGCCATGGGTTGACCGACGAGCGTCTCACCGAAGTCAGCGGACTCACTATCGGCGCGGTCGTGGCCGCGCGCCGACAGGCCGAAAGCCAGGGGTTGATCCAGCGTCAGGGGCTGGGGACGAAGCAGGCGATGACGCTCCTGACGCCTCAAGGCGTCGCGCGCGCGCGCGCTCTGAAGGCGGAGTCGGCCGACTCAGAGGCTCCCGACGGCCAGGTGCCTGCAGATCCCGAGGTTCCGACGAACTCCTCGCGTTGAGGGTGGTCTGACCGCTGTGCTACAATGACCCCGGCGCGGTGGCCGTAGCTCAGCTGGTTAGAGCGCCTGGCTGTGGCCCAGGAGGTCGCGGGTTCAAGTCCCGTCGGTCACCCCAATGTTCATGCGCCCTTCGGCGATTTCTCGTCTTCGCTAGATCCCTCAAGATGCCGCCTCCGGACCGTCATGAATGGGGGCATTGGCACATAGTAAACGTCGCAATGGTCGAAATCGTCTTCCTGCAGTTATCTCATGCAGGTCTGTAAGGGGATGGCACCTCACCGGGCGCTTGCCAGATGGGCCGTCGTTTGGAGGAACTCCGTCGCCGGCGGCCCTCAGGATTCGCGAACCGCTCGACGAACTTCGCCGCACGCGGTGATGTCCGCATTGGGCTCCGGTAGGCCTGCTTGAGAATCTCGGCACTGTCCTCTGGAGAGAACGCGACCTGCGACAGTCCCAGGCGGCCGAACGGTGAGACGGTCCCCGCGGCGGTTCCGAACACGGACTGCAGCACACGGCTGAGTCCTTCGACGAGTGACCTGGAACCCACCAGCGTCAGCGAACGAACCGACCGGGACGAGCGTGTCCCGCGGCGCCCCCCGCCGAAGGGCGGACCATGCCGGCTGCCCTCGAGGTATCCCCTGACGAAATCCGGAATGAGCTCCGATGGGATGAACTCGATCGGAATTGAATCGTCTTCGAGCGCGGCGGAGATTCCCCACTGGATGAGTATGTCGACGAGCGCGCGGTCGCGCACATACGCCTGGTGCCCGTCCAGACTGCTGTCAGCAAATTCGCACCATGGATGACCGATGACCAGATCGTCGAGGAGCAGCCGGATGTGCCCCGCGTCGTCCGTGTGAATCGCCAGCACCAGGGTCGCGGGGTTGTTCCGTTCGAACACGCGGCCGCTGGCAGCGATGTACCCCAGCCAGTAGATCTGCGCAGCGGCATTGACCGGACGGACGACCCCTCGAAAGCCGTAGGGGCTCGGCAGCCCGCAGGTCTTCTCGCTCGACCGGAGGAAGCCCAGGACAGTCACCGCCGGCAGGTCGTGTTTCGCAGCGATCTGCAAGGCGGTCATGCCGGTAGCGCGATCGGCGTGGATGTTGTAGATCTGCCTGGGATCGTGCCTGACAGGGGGTCTGAAAAGAATCCTCATACATTCACAGTAGCACCTTTCGCCTCCTCGTGCGCGGAAGCCATCGCGCAGGCCTCGACCTGCTGTGCCCGAACCGTTATGATAGGAGAGACTCCTATCGGGAAGCGTCTGCTCGTCCTCTTCCACTGGGGCACCCCGGTCTGGGTAGTGTGAGGTTGGCGGCCGACCGTCGAACATCGCGGGTTGTCCTCAAGGCCGGCGTGGAGAGCTCTTCTACCAGAAGCGCGTCGCCGACGCGTAACCACATCTCACGAGAGTCCTGATCGCATCTGGACCATACGGTCGGGGTCCTGCACTCGGATCGGAAGGGCAAGGTCCCTATCGACGATCGTAGGACGTTGCGCGGCACGCCGGCCGTTGTGGCCGTTCCATCGCGAGCGCGCGCAGGAATGGACCTCTGTTGACCCTGCTGCGACGGCACCTTCATGGCAAGCCCACGAACGGCTTCCGGGATCGCCTGGAAGACCGTGAGCCTTTCCACGGCGAGTTGTCGAGCATCGAGGGCCTCGATGCACTTGCGAAGGCGCTGGCCACCCGTCTCGCCCGAGTAGAGGATTCTCGGCACGGGACGCGACGCTTCTTCTCCGGGCTCAATAACAATGGCCGCTGCCTGCGCCACGCGTATCGGACGCTTGCAGGGGACGTAGGGAGCGCCGGAGTCCTGATGCCCGCCGCGGAGTGGCTGCTCGACAATTTCCACATCATCGACGCCGAGCTTCTGGAGATCCGGATAAGCCTGCCGCGATCTTACTACCTTGAGCTGCCGAAGACCGCCTCGGGGGAACTGACCGAAACGGCCCGTGTGCACGCGATGGCGACGGAACTCATCCGCCATAGCGACGGTCGTCTCGACCTGCAGCGCCTCACCCGATTCGTCTCATCTTTTCAGATGCTGACGCCCCTTACGATCGGCGAGCTGTGGGCGTGGCCGACAATGCTCAAGGTTGCGTTGATCGACAATCTCCGAAGACTCGCGGAGAAAATCCTCGCAAGCCGCGCCGGGCGCATCGAAGCCGATCGATACCTCGCCCATTTTGAGACCATGCCCGCCGAGGGCCCGCTACCGGACCTCCCGGATGCGCTTGCCACGGCCTACGTCGTACGCTTGCTGGAACGCGTGCGGGAATTCGGCCCTCGGGTCTCGCACCTGCGCGCCCAGCTCGACGAAAGACTCGCCGCGGACAATCTCACTCCCGAGGACGTCATACGCGCCGAGCACCAGGAGCAGGCCGCGTGTCAGGTTTCGATGGGGAATGCGATCACCAGTCTCCGGTTCTGCTCTTCCCTGGACTGGAGCCAGTTCTTCGAAGGGGTCAGTCTGGTTGACCGGGTTCTTCAACGCGATCCGGCCGGCGTCTACGCAAACATGGATTTCGGCAGCCGGGACCGGTACCGCAAAGCCGTCGAAGAACTCGCCGAGCCCGATGGCGAAGCCCAGCTGCGCGTCGCGCTGCAGAGCATCGAACGCGCGAGGCAGGCCACCGACAAGAACCCCAGAGACCATCGGACGGCCCATGTCGGTTACCACCTGATCGGGGAAGGCCGAAGGGGTCTCGAGGTCGACGTCGCCTATCGGTCCGGCATCCGCGAGAGGATACACCGGTCCATTGTCGCCCACGCAGCACTTTTCTACCTGGGGAGCGTTGGGACGTTAACCGGGGTAGGCGTGGGTCTGGCAATGACCCTTGCCTCTGGATGGCGTCAAGAGGTGTGGGTCGCCGCGCTGGTCCTCATTCCCGCCAGCGATCTTGCGATTGCCCTCGTCCAGTGGCTCGTTGCCCTCCTCGTTCCACCGCAACGCCTCCCCCGACTCGACCTTAGAGGCGGGGTCCCTGAGGAGGGGCGGACGATGGTGATCGTCCCGACGCTGCTCGTGAGCGTCGGGCAAGTCCATGTCCTCATCGAGCACCTGGCGGTCCAGGCATTGGGCAACTCCGATGCCCGCATCCATTTCGCCATTCTCAGCGACTTCACCGATGCTCCTGCGGCGGAGATGCCCAACGATCGCGAGATTCTCGCCGCGGCCCGCACGGGCATCAAGGAGCTCAACGCGCGACATGGGCAGGGACGGAACGACCGGTTCTACCTGTTCCATCGCGCGCGGCGCTGGAATCCCAGCGAGAACTGCTGGATGGGCTGGGAGCGCAAGCGAGGGAAGATCGAAGAGTTCAACCGACTCCTCCAGGGCGCCACGGATACGAGTTACTGCCTGCAGATCGGTGACCTCTCCGTGCTCCCGAAGATCCGCTATTGCGTCACTCTCGATGCCGACACGCGCCTCCCACGAGATGCCGCCAGGGAGCTCATCGGGATCGCCCTCCACCCGCTGCACCGCGCCGGGGTCGACCTCAAGGTGAGGCGGGTGACCGAAGGGTACGGCATCCTGCAACCCAGGGTCAGCGTGACGATGTGGAGTACCGCACGCTCCCTCTTTTCGCGGGTCTACTCGGGCCATACCGGCGTCGACCCCTACACCACGGCCGTCTCGGATACTTACCAGGACCTCTTCTCGGAGGGCATCTACACGGGCAAGGGACTGTATGACGTGGCCGCGTTCACGGCGGCCCTCGATGGTCGGGTCCCCGATAACGCCCTGCTGTCACACGATCTCTTCGAAGGGCTCTATGCGCGCCCTGCGCTCGTCTCCGACGTGGAAGTCGTCGATGACTATCCTTCGAGTGTCTTGACGCACATGCACCGGCAGCACCGGTGGGTGCGCGGGGATTGGCAGATCCTCCCCTGGCTCCTTCCCTGGATCCCTGCACGACGCGGTATCGAGCGGAACGGCCTGCCGCTCATCAGCCGATGGAAGATCCTGGACAATCTGCGCCGGAGCCTGGTGCCGCCGTCGCTGGTGGTCTTGCTTGCCGCCGCCTGGACCGTGCTGCCGGGTACCCCCCTGGCCTGGACGCTGGCGGTGCTGGCGGTGATGGCGTTCCCGGTCCACCAGCCTCTCGTGCGGCTGATCCGCGGGCCAACATTCCGTCAGCCGTGGGAGGTCTTTTTGAGAGGCGTAGGGCAGGACCTCAATACGGCGATGGCCCAACTCCTCGTCACGATCACCCTCCTCGTCTACCAGGCCTATAGAATCGTGCATGCGATTGCGGTCACTCTGGTGCGACTCGTCACCACCCAGCGGCGCCTTCTGGAGTGGGAAACGGCGGCGAGAGTCGCGCGCCTCGTTGGCAAGTATGGATTCGCACGGTTTCTCCTCGAGATGGCCGTTAGCCCCCTCAGCGCTGTCATCCTGCTGTGGATCATGCTCGCCATCCGCCCAAGCGCAGCGCTTGTCGCGACTCCCTTCCTGACCCTATGGCTGGCAGCTCCTGCCATCGCGTACAGGCTCAGCCGCCCTGTCGTCGCCCGGCGATTCGACCTCGGCCCCGCTGACCGGGCGCTGCTCCGGCGCATGGCCCGCAAGACCTGGCGATATTTCGAGACGTTTATGGGACCCGAGGACCATGGGCTTCCGCCGGACAACTACCAAGAAGCGCCAGTGAAAGTCCTAGACCACCGCACGTCACCGACCAACATCGGCCTGGGACTCCTCTCGACGCTGGCCGCGCACGACCTCGGCTACATCCCCACGCTGGAGCTGGTTGAGAGGCTGGAGCGCGCGATGTCGACGATCGAGGCGCTCGAGCATTTCGAAGGCCACCTCCTGAACTGGTACGGCACGAAGACCCTCGCGGCGAGAGCGCCGCGCTACGTCTCGACGGTGGACAGCGGCAACCTGGCTGGTGCCCTGATCGCGCTCGCCCACGGGCTCCGCCAGGTGGCGAACGAACCCTGGGACCCGGCGAGGCAGTGTGCGGCCTGTGGTGATGTCGCGGACATCGTGCTCGAAAGCCTGGACGCGCTTGTGGCGAGCCACGTGGCGTCGGAAGATCGCACCGTGCGCCTGCGCCGTGAAGTCGAAGTGGTTCAGGGTGTGCTCGCGGGAGCGGACGCGCCGGTGGCAAAGCTCACTGGCCTGGCTGATCGAGCAGCCCGGTTCCGCGCGGCGATCGCGCTTTTCGAGGAAGCATCCACTGCCTCGCCGGAGCGGGACGAGGTCCTGTTCTGGACAAGGCGGCTCGGGGAGACCCTGGGTGCCCACGCCTCCGACGACGGAGGTCCGCCCCTCGCCCGGAGGCTGGAAGGGCTGGCCGACAGGGCCGCCTCGTTCGTGGATGCCATGAACTTCGCGGTCCTCTTTGACTCGCAGCGCAAGCTCTTTGCCATCGGCTACCGGCTCCCCGATGCCGAGGGTCCAGGCCGGTACGATTCGTCCTTCTACGACCTGCTCGCCTCTGAGGCGCGGCTTGCGAGCTTCATCGCCATCGCGAAAGGTGACGTTCCGCAGGACCACTGGTTTCATCTGGGACGCATGCTCGTCAGCGCAGGCGGACGCCCCACCCTGGTTTCGTGGAGCGCATCGATGTTCGAGTACCTCATGCCGCTCCTGCTCACGAGGACGTACCCGGGAACGCTCCTCGAGCAGACCTGTTGGAACGTCGTTCGGGCTCAGATCGAGTATGCGAAGGCCCGCGGCGTCCCATGGGGCATCTCGGAATCGGCGTTCAAGTTCCTCGACCGCCGGGGTCACTACCAGTACAAGGCCTTTGGAGTGCCCGGGTTGGGATTGAAGCGCGGGCTGGCGGATGACCTGGTGATCTCACCCTACGCGACCCTTCTGGCCGCCCTGGTAGATCCGGAACAGGCTGTTCGCAATATGAGGCGTCTCTCAAGAGAAGGTCTGGAGGGGCGCTATGGCTACTACGAGGCCATCGACTACACTACGCCCGAACCCTCCGAAGCGAGCGATCAGGTGGAAAAGGGACGCGGCCGCGCGGCGGGGGTCATCGTCAAAGCCTTCCTGGCTCACCATCAGGGGATGTCCCTCGTCGCCCTGGACAACGTGCTGCGCCATTCCGCCATGCAAGAGCGGTTCCACGCGGATCCACAGGTGCAAGCCACGGAGTTGTTGCTGCAGGAGCGGCTGGCCAGGCACTACTCCATCACCCGGGCCAGGCCCGCCGAGGCGACTCCCGTCGCGCCGGCTGCGGTTGGGGGCACGGTCCGCCGGTTCCAGTCGCCGCACACGCCCTACCCCGAGGCACACTTCCTGTCGAACGGCAACTATACGGCCATCGTCACCAACGCTGGGGGCGGAACCTCGATGTGCCGGGGCCGTGCCGTGACGCGATGGCGGGAAGACCGCACGCGCGACCTCGGAAGCCAGTTCATCTACCTGCGTGATGTCCGCAACGGGTCTGTCTGGTCCGCGGCCTTCCACCCAGTGCGCAAGGAACCGGAAGAGTACCTCGTCACCTTTCTACCCGACAAAGCGATTTTTCGCCGCCGGGACGACGAGATCGATACGCAGCTTGAGATCGCTGTATCTTCCGAGGACGACATCGAAGTGCGCCGGCTCTCGGTGACCAACACCAGTGACCGGGCCCGCGAAATCGAGGTGACGAGCTATGTTGAGCTCGCGCTGGCACCTCCTGTGGATGACCTGGCCCATCCCGCCTTCGGCAAGCTTTTCCTCGAGACGGCGTATCTGCCTGCGAGTGCGGCGCTGCTGTGCGGCATGCGGCCCCATCTCGCGAGCGAACCCGGCGCCTGGGCCGTGCACGTCCTCGGCGTCGAGGGACACATGCAGGGCCCGGTCGAGTGGGAGACTGATCGGGCGGCGTTCCTGGGGCGAGGGCACGGGCCCGACGATCCCATCGCGCTCGATGGGCGACCTCTTTCGGGCGCGACAGGCGCTGTGCTCGACCCAATAGCCAGCCTGCGACTGCGCGTCCGTTTGGCTCCCGGAGGGTTCATCCGCCTTGCGTTCTCAACCGGGATGGCGCCGAGCCGCGAGGCAGCCGTGGCGCTCGCGGAACGATACCACGATCCGGCTGCCGCCGCGCGCGCCTTTGCGCTCGCGTTCACTCACGCGCAGATCGAACTTCGCCACCTGGCCATCACCCCAGAGGATTCCCAGCTTTTCCTGCGGCTGGCCTCGTGCGTCCTCTACACTGACGCCTCGCTGCGAGCGAAGCCGGAGGTCCTGGCGCGTAATACATTGGGGCAACGCGAGCTGTGGCGGCACGGCATCTCCGGCGATCTCCCCATCCTGCTCGTGCGGGTGTTGGAGGAGGACGCTCTCCCGCTGGTGCAGCGGGTTCTGAAGGCCCAGGAGTACTGGCGCCTGCAGGGTCTGAGCGCCGACGTGGTGATCCTGAACGACCACTCGATCGGCTACCGCGATGAAGTCCACAAGCAGCTTGAGGCGCTCCTGGACAGCGGATCGTGGGCGGCGTGGAAGGGCCGTCCCGGCGGCGTGTTCTCGCTTCGGGGGGATGGCCTGGGCGAGTCCGGCCGTCTGCTCCTCACTGCGGCCGCGCGCGCGGTCCTCAGCGGCGACCGCGGCGATCTGGCGAGCCAACTTGACGTGCCGGCCGCGGAGCCAGAGCGGCCGGCCGCCTTCGTTCCCCGTCGCCCCGCCAAGTCGAAGGCCGAGTGGGCCGTCGCCCTGGCACCGGAGGTGCCGTCGCTCACGCTCGCCAACGGGCTGGGCGGCTTCGCCCACGAGGGTCGCGAGTACGTGACTGTGCTCGATGGCGACCAGGAGACGCCTATGCCTTGGGCCAACGTGCTCGCGAATCCCGGGTTCGGCACCATTGTGACAGCCTCAGGGGCATCGTTTACGTGGGCCGAGAACAGCCGGGAGCACCGGCTGACCCCCTTTGCGAACGATCCGGTCACCGATCCGACCGCGGAAGCCATCTTCCTGCGCGACGATGACACGGGCGATGTCTGGACGGCCACGCCCGGACCCATGCGCCGCGACAGCCGCAGCGGCCGGTGGGTGGTGCGGCACTCCGCCGGCATGACCCGGTTTTCGCACGTGACGCACGGCATGACCCAGGAACTGGACGTGTTCGTGCATCCCGACGATCCGGTCAAGTTCTCGCTGCTCACGCTCACGAACCATACCGATCGACCATCGAGCCTCAGCGTCTTCGCCTACCACGAATGGGCGCTCGGGCCCCCGCGGGCCGGTGAGCACCTCCATGTGGTGACCGAGGTCGATCTCGATCGGCACGCGATCCTGGCGCGCAATCCCTACAACCAGGTGTTCAGGGGCCGAATCGGCTTTGCCCAGGTGAGTGAAGAACTGTCCTCGGCCTGTGGCGACCGGCTCGAATTCCTGGGCCGCAACGGCTCGTTAGCGCGGCCTGCGTCGCTTGACCGCAGCCGTCTGTCGGGCGGGGTGGGCGCGGGCCTGGATCCATGCGCCGCCCTTCACACGCGCATCGAGCTGGGGCCCGGGGAGACACGGCGGCTGCTCGTGCTGCTGGGACAGGGGAAGGACAAGGCGCACGCGGATGAGCTGATGCGGCGCCACGGCACCGTGGCAGCCGCTGAGGCCGTCGCCGAAGTCGTCCGGACACGTTGGGATGAGGTGCTCGAAGCCGTGCAGGTGCACACGCCTGACGACTCGTTCGACGTGATCATGAACCGCTGGCTGCTGTACCAGGATCTGAGCTGCCGGTTGTGGGCACGCTCGGGATATTACCAGCCCGGAGGCGCGTACGGGTTCCGCGATCAACTCCAGGACGTGATGGCGCTTACCCTCGTGCGGCCCGACCTCTACAGGGACCACCTGCTCCGGGCGGCCGCCAGGCAGTTTATCGAAGGAGATGTGCAGCACTGGTGGCACCCGGGGACCGGCCTTGGCGCGCGGACCCGATGCTCGGATGATCTGCTCTGGCTGCCGTATGCGGTCGCTCACTACGTGGAGACAACCGGAGATCAGGCCGTGCTTGATGTCCCGGCGCCGTTCCTGGAGGCGCCGCCCCTTGAGCCGGGACAGTACGGGGCCTATGGCAGCCCCCGGGTATCCGCTCAGAGTGGGACCCTCTATGAACACTGCGTGCGGGCGATCGATCGCGCGCTCACGGCTGGCGTGCACGGGCTGCCGCTGATCGGCACCGGAGACTGGAACGATGGGATGAACCGTGTGGGATATCTGGGGAAAGGCGAAAGTACGTGGCTCGGCTGGTTCCTGTACACGGTGCTCAGCCGGTTCGCGCCGGTGTGCGACGCACGCGAGCACGGCGGCCGAGCCGCCCGGTACCGGAGGGAAGCCGCCCGGCTCGCGCAGGTTCTCGAACTCGCGTGGGATGGGAACTGGTACCTGCGGGGCTACTTCGACGACGGGACGCCCCTGGGATCGGCGCAAAGTGAGGGGTGCAAGATCGACTCGATCGCCCAGTCCTGGGCAGTCCTCTCCGGTGCGGCTCCGGCTCGACGCGCCGAGCGTGCGATGGACGCGGTGCGAACCCTTCTGATCCATCGCCCAGCGGGTGTCATTCTGCTTCTGACTCCACCCTTCGACCAATCAGCGCACGATCCGGGCTACATCAAAGGCTACGTGCCCGGCATCCGCGAGAATGGGGGCCAGTACACGCATGCGGCCATCTGGACCGCCATGGCGATCGCGAAGCTCGGCAACGGAGACGAAGCGGTCGAGCTCTTTCACATGCTCAACCCCATCAACCACGCGCGGTCCCTGCAAGAGGTAGAGCGGTACAAGGTGGAGCCCTACGTGGTCGCGGCGGACGTGTATGCTAACCCGCTTCACATGGGCCGAGGAGGCTGGACGTGGTACACGGGATCGGCCGGATGGTTGTATCGCCTGGGTCTCGAGTATATCCTGGGGCTTGTGCGGCGCGGCTCCACGTTCACGCTCGATCCGTGCATTCCGGCATCCTGGCCCGGCTACTCGGTGACCTGGCGCATTGGTCGCACCCGCTACGAGATCAACGTGGTGAACCCGGGTCGACACTCTCGAGGAATCGCAGAGGTGACCCTCGACGGCCGCGTGGTCGACCCGCTCGCGATTCCTCTCGCAGATGACGGCATGCCCCATGAGGTCAGCGTTGTGATGGGGAGCCCGCGGGAGTCGGCCCGAGCGAAGAGCGAGGCGCAAGCATAGGCGACCCGAGGAGCCCAGCGCAATGGATATGGTCGCGCTAGGCGTACTTGACTATCGTGTTCGGCACGCGGCATCCGGGCCTCAAGGGGGACTCGTTCTGTTCCACGGACGCGGGGCCGACGAGAACGACGTCTATCCGTTGCTTGATACCCTGGACTCGGCGCAGCGTCTGGTGGGGGTGACCCCTCGGGGTCCGCTCCTGCTTCCGCCGAGCGGCGCTGGCTCCGACGGGTTAGCGAAGGAACATCGTCCTCCCCCGACAATGAGCAAACTTGAGGAGTTCTGGCGGTACTTCCCGGTCTAAACCACCCCAGCAACCCCGCATCTGTCAACACTTTCCCGCGGATCGCCCATGGAGGGCCTCAGCGCGCAAGGTGCCGCTGCAGGAACTCCACTGCCCGACCGATCACTTCCGCTCTGAATCGTGGATCAAACCAAATGTCGTGCCCCGCCCCTTCAAAGTAATAGGCCTCGACGCTCTTCCCTTGCGCCCGTGCACTAGATTCGTAATTCCGGGCCGAACGCACCGGGGCGCCGACATCGTTCGTTCCGTGGAGGATGAGTACCGGGGCGCTGAGGCGGTCGAGCTGGGACAGGGCCGATGGGTCGTTTCTCGAGATCCGAAGTCCATAGCTCCCGGCGACCGCGACTACAGCCTGCACGTCTATCCCCGACGACGCCGCGAGCGTCGCAACGGCGGCCCCCCAGGACCAGCCGGCGAGCCCGATGCGGTCGCGCTGGACCCCGGGCAGGCGCCTAGCGGCCTCGATCAGCGCGGCAAGGTTCCGCACGGCGAAGGTCTCATTGATGAGTGGGGCCTCCGGACACGGGGGCACGCCCTGGACACTGCCGCCTCGGCCGAAGCACCCGGCAACGACCAGGAACCCTGCACGCGAGAGATCAGGACCCCAGCCGACGACCTCATCGCCCAGGCCTGAAGCACCATGCAGCAGCATCACGATGGGGAAAGGACCGTCCCCGCCTGGGCGGAAGACGGCGGCCCGGAGCTTCGCGCCGCCCGCACCCTCGACATCGACCCACTGCGGGGCTGGCTGGGCAAGGGACGCGGTGGGGACGCTCAGGAGCGCCACGAATAGGACGCACCAGGCCACCCGCATGATCACGGATGCAGGCAGGGAAAGCCAGCCCCTGCCCAGTGCTGCTCTTGCCTTCATGGCCTTCACCCCCGTCTGGGACAATACAGGTGACTGTGCGCAGCTGGTCCGGTCAGACGGTCGGATCACGTATCGACTTGGCTACCTTGGGGGTTGTCGCTGAGGGCCGATTCGGCCCGTGACATACTGCGATACCAGTTGGTGATCGGCAGCCGCCGGTCCTTCCCGAACGCTTTCGGGGTGATCTTCACGCCCGGCGGGGCCTGGCGGCGCTTGTACTCGTTGCGGTCGACCATGCTCACGACCCGCGCGACCGTGTCCCGGTCGAAGCCGCGGGCCACGATGTCCTCCGGCGGCGTGTCCTCCTCGACGTAGAGCTTCAGGATTGGGTCCAGCACTTCGTAAGGTGGCAGGCTGTCGGTATCCTTCTGCCCGGGCCGCAGTTCGGCCGTCGGGGCACGATCGAGGATCCCCTGGGGGATGACTCGCCCGCGGGCGTTGCGCCAGCGCGCCAGTTCGTACACCAGCATCTTGGGGACGTCCTTGATCAGCGCGAAACCGCCGGCCATGTCGCCGTACAGGGTGGCATAGCCGCACGAGTACTCGCTCTTGTTCCCCGTAGCGAGCAGCAGCCAGCCGAACTTGTTCGACAGGGCCATCAGCAAGGTGCCCCGGATGCGGGCCTGGATGTTCTCCTCGGCCACGTCGGGCTTCCGGCCGGCGAAGGTCGGGGCCAGCGCCTCCAGATACGCCCGGAAGATCACGCCGATCGGGATGTCGATCACGGGCAGGCCTAGATTGCGGGCCACCTGGGCGGCCAGCGTCCGGCTCTCCTCCGACGTATACGGCGACGGCAGGAAGGCCACGTGTACGCGCTCGGGGCCCAGGGCGTCCGCGGCGATGGTCGCCACCAGCGCGGAGTCGATGCCGCCGGACAGCCCGACGACCACGTCGCGGAAGCCGTTCTTGGCCACATAGTCGCGCAGCCCGACCACCAGGGCCTGGTAGACCTCCTCGGTCGGCGGCAGCGGCTGCAGCAGGTGCGGC
This sequence comes from Armatimonadota bacterium, assembly GCA_016198805.1. GTDB lineage: Bacteria > Sysuimicrobiota > Sysuimicrobiia > Sysuimicrobiales > Humicultoraceae > JACQHU01. The sequence goes on along the minus strand of JACQHU010000091.1, from coordinate 2,706 downwards.
GGCGCCGATGGACGCGACGCCGGGATGGGGCTCCGGACCGAGACCACCGGCGTGGGGATGCGCGCGTCCTCGGCCAGGACGACATCCCGCATCGACTGCTGCTGGCGCGCCCGGCGGGCGGCCTCCGGGTCGACGTCGCAGACGACGAGTTCGGGAGCGAACTGCGCGCCGCGGGCCAGCACGGCCCCGGTATGATCCAGGATGACGCTGGCCCCGTCGAAGACCAGCTCGTCCTGCCCGCCGACGAGGTTGACGTAGGCGATGACGGCGGTGTAGTCCTGCGCGCGGGTCCGCAGCATCTGCTCCCGCTCGCGCCACTTGCTCATGTGGTAGGGCGACGCATTGATGTTCATCAGGACCAGGGCGCCGGCGTGCGTCACGGCCTGCGGGGGGCCGCCGGGGAACCAGATGTCCTCACACACGGTCACCCCGACCGGGGTGTCATTGAGGACGAAGACCGTACAGTCGCGACCGGGCTGGAAGTACCGCTTCTCGTCGAAGACGCCGTAGTTAGGCAGGCGCTGCTTGTGATAGACGCCGGCCCGCCGGCCGTCTACCAGGAGGGCCGCCGCGTTGTAGATGTGGTCGTCGGCATCGACGAAACCCACGACCGCGGCGAGCCCGCGGGTGTGCGGGACGACCTGCTCCAGGGCGGCCAGGCTGGCCCGGATAAGGTCGGGCTTCAGCAGCAGGTCTTCGGGTGGGTAGCCGGTGATGGCCAGTTCGGGGAAGGCGACCAGGTCACAGCCGGCACCGCGGGCGCGGTCGAGCATGTCGGTGATCAGCCGGACGTTGCCTTTCAGGTCGCCGACGGTGGTGTTGATCTGCGCCAGCCCGAGCCTCATCGTGAAACCCCCGGAGCAGCGGCGCTGCCGAAACGCCGCAATCGAACCACCCAGGGTCGATTATACTCGACGGCGGGGAGGAAATCGGCGCCGCCAGCAGCCTATTCCGCGAACATCTCGACGAGGACGGCCAGGACGTCCCGTTGCGTTGCTGGGCTGATGCGGCCAAGCTGCCTCACGAGCCGGACCCGATCGACCGTGCGGATCTGATCCAGGACGATCTGACCGTTCCTGCGCTGAAACCGGCACGGCACCCGCGTGGGATAGGGGCGCCCTTTCGTGGTCATGGGGGCAATGATCACCGTATTGATATGCGCGTTCATCTCGTCAGGGGAGATCACCAGGCACGGACGCGTCTTCTTGATCTCGTGACCCACCGCGAGGTCCAGGGCAACCAGAAACACCTCGAACCGCCTCGCTACCATTCCCATTCTGCCTTGTCCCAGACGGTGGGGACGGGTTGATCGATCAGGCGGTCGTCTCCGCGCGCGGCCATCGATCGAAACGCTTCAGCCCAGTGCTGGCGTGGGCGGCGAGCGGGTCGCACGATGAGCCGGTCGCGCTGAACGGCGAGTTCAACTTCCTCTCCCAGACCGAGCTGCTGCACCCAGATCTTGGGAATCCGGATGCCGCGGGAGTTCCCGATCCTCACAACGCGCGTCCTGACGCTGTTCCGCATTTCCGCCTTCGCCCGACCCATGTAATTACATTGTAAATCCGCCCGACTCCCGGGGCAACCCGGGCGTACGTGCCGCGGACAGGGCGGCACACCTCCTTACATGACGATCGCACGGCCGGAGGCAGTCGTAGCAGTCGTACAGGATATAGCACGGCGAGCCCCGGGTGATCCCGGGGCTCGCCAGTTTCCACCCAACCGCGCGTCGCCCACACCCGGGCGCGCCGGGGAACGCCTAGAACTCGTCCTCAGGCATCCCGCCCGCGCCGGGGGTCGGTGCCGCGCCCTTCTTCTTCTCGCGCTTCTCGACGACCAAGGCTTCGGTGGTGAGCAGCAGGCCCGCCACGCTGGCCGCGTTCTGCAGCGCCAGGCGGGTGACCTTGGTCGGGTCGACGATCCCGGCCTTCACCATGTCGGTGTACTCGCCGCGGAGGACGTCGAACCCGATGCCCGGCTTCTCCTTCTTGATCCGCTCGACGACCAGCGAGCCCTCGGCCCCGGCGTTGTGCGCCAGCTGCCGGGTGGGCTCCTCCAGCGCGCGGCGCACCAGGTTGACCCCGATGGCCTCGTCGCCCTCGCCCTTCACGGCATCCAGCCCTTTGAGGGCGTTGATGAGCGCCGTGCCGCCGCCCGGGACGATGCCCTCCTCGACCGCCGCCTTGGTGGCGTTGAGGGCGTCCTCGAAGCGGTGCTTCTTCTCCTTCATCTCGGTCTCGGTCGCGGCGCCGACCTTGATCTCGGCGACGCCGCCGGCGAGCTTGGCGAGCCGCTCCTGGAGCTTCTCGCGATCGTAGTCGCTGGTGGTGTCCTGTATCTCCTTCTTGATCTGGGCGATGCGGCCGTCGATGTCGGCCTTCTTGCCCTTGCCGCCGATAATGGTGGTCTCTTCCTTGGTGGCCTTCACCTTGTCGGCGCGCCCCATGAACTCCAACTCGACGTTCTCGAGCTTGACCCCGATGTCGTCGGAGATCACCTTGCCGGCGGCCAGGGTCGCCATGTCCTGCAGCATGGCCTTGCGCCGGTCGCCGTAGCCCGGCGCCTTGACGGCGACGCTGTGGAGCACGCCGCGCAGCTTGTTGACGACCAGGGTCGCCAGGGCCTCACCCTCGACATCCTCGGCGATGACCACCAGCGGCTTGCCCGTCCGGATGACCTTCTCCATGATCGGCACGATGTCTCTGGCGG
>JACQHU010000093.1 GCA_016198805.1 Armatimonadota bacterium | reverse complement strand
GAATAAGGGAGCGCTCACCATGACCTCAGTGCGTCAGGCTCCACGGCCTATTCCGGTAGCCCGGCCGCTAGTTCGACGAGGCGCCACCATCGCGGGCATGGGTCGCAGCATCCCGGGCCGGATCATGCCCAATCATGAACTGGAGCGCCTGGTCGACACCAGCGACGAGTGGATCCAGACGCGGACGGGCATCCGGGAGCGCCGTGTGGCACCTGAGGGCGTGGCCACGTCTGACCTGGCGGTCGAAGCCGCGGAAGAGGCGTTGCGCGACGCGGGGGTCACCGCCAGGGATCTCGACCTCATCATCGTCGGCACTGCCACTCCGGACATGCTCTTCCCGGCCACGGCCTGTCTGGTGCAGGACCGGCTGGGGGCCACCCGCGCCGGCGCGTTCGATGCGTCGGCCGCGTGCAGCAGCTGGGCCTACGCGGTGGCCATGGGGCACGCCGCCGTCGCGGCCGGGACAGCGGAAACCGTCCTGGTCATCGGCGCCGAGACGCTCTCCCGCATCGTCGACTGGACGGACCGCGCCACATGTGTGCTGTTCGGCGACGCGGCCGCGGCGGTGGTGCTCCGGCCGTGTCCCCCGGACGAAGGCTTCCTGGCGTTTCACCTGGGCTCAGATGGCTCCGGAGGCTCGCTGATCTGCCTGCCGGCCGGCGGCTCGCGATATCCGGCCAGCCCCGAGACGGTGGCCGCGCGCGGGCACTTCCTCAAGATGAACGGGCGGGAGGTCTACAAGTTCGCGGTTCGCACGATTCCGCGGGCCATCGAGTATGTGGCTGCCCAGGCCGGCATCTCCGTTGAGGACGTCGACTGCTTCATCCCCCACCAGGCGAATATCAGGATCATCGAGGCGGCGGCCAGGCGTCTGGGGCAGCCGCTGGAGAAGTTCTTCATCAATGTGGATCGCTACGGCAACACCTCCTCGGCGTCCGTGCCGGTCGCGCTCTATGAGGCGGTGGAGCAGGGCCGCATCCGCCCCGGGGATCTGATTATCTTCGTGGCCTTTGGCGGCGGCCTGACGTGGGGCGCCGCGGCGATGCGCTGGACGGACGGATCGGCTCTGGGCAGGCAAAGAGACGGGCGGCAGGCGTGATCGCGTTTGTTTTTCCAGGCCAGGGGGCCCAGTATGTCGGCATGGGGGTTGAGCTGGCCCTGCGGTACCCGGTGGCGCGCCGCGTGTTTGAGGAAGCCAGCGATGCCATCGGCCTGGACCTGCTCGACCTCTGCCGGGTGGGACCGGAGGAGCGTCTCCGCGAGACCGCGAATACGCAGCCCGCGCTGCTGACGTGCAGCTGGGCCGTGGCGTCCACCGTGATCCACCACGGCGTCAGGCCGGATCTGGCCGCGGGGCTGAGCCTCGGCGAATATACGGCGCTGGTGGCCGCAGGCGCCATGAGCCTGCACGACGCGGTCAGGGTGGTCCGCCAGCGTGGACGGCTCATGCAGGAGGCGGCCGAAGGCCTCGAGACAGCCATGGCCGCGATCCTGGGACTGCCGTCCGGCCGCGTCGCCGAGGTGTGTGAGAGCGTTGAAGGATTCGTCGAAGTCGCCAATTTCAACGCCCCGGGCCAGGTGGTGATCGCCGGGGAGATCGCCGCGGTCGAGGCGGCCTGTGACCGCCTGCGTGCGACCGGGGCGCGGCGGGCGATGCGGCTGGCCGTCAGCGCGCCGTTTCACACGTCGCTGATGCGCTCAGCCGCGGACCGGCTGACGCCCGTGCTTGAAAGCGTCCCCCTGCACCCAGCCCTGTTTCCCGTTGTGGCCAACGTGACGGCGCAGCCCGTCCAGCACCCGGCGGAGATTCGCCGGGTCCTCCTCGATCAGGTGGCGAGCCCGGTGCGCTGGGAGCAGTCGGTGCACACGCTGCGGGCGCTCGGGGCTTCCGCGTTCCTGGAGGCTGGACCAGGGACGACACTGGCCGGTCTGATCCGCAGGACGCTGCCCGATGTGCCGGTCCTCTCCGTCGAGAACCAGGCGAGCCTGGAGGGCGCGCTGGCCGCGCTCGCGACGGCGGCATCGGCGGGCCGGACGCAGGCTGCTGAAGGCATGGCGTAGGAGCGACAATGGGACGTCTGCGCGACCGGGTCGCAGTGGTGACCGGGGCGTCCGGAGGGATCGGCAGCCGCATCGCGGCCGCGCTGGCTCGGGAAGGGGCGGCGGTCGTCGTCCACTACCGCCAGCATGCCGACGCTGCTGAGGCGGTGGTCCAGGAGATTGAGGCCGCGGGCGGGCGGGCGCGGGCGGTGCAGGGGGATGTCGCCGACCCGGCCGAGGCCGCGGCCATCGTGGGAGCCGCCACGGCGACCTTCGGCCGTCTGGACATCCTGGTCTGTAACGCCGGGATCACCCGCGATGGCCTGATCCTCCGCATGAAGGACGACGACTGGCAGGCCGTGGTGGCCGTCAATCTCAGCGGGACCTTCCACTGTATCCGGGCGGCGCTGCGCGAATTCGTCCGCCAGCGCCGGGGGCGGATCATCAACATCACGTCCACCGCCGGGCAGGCGGGGAACGCCGGTCAGGCGAACTATGTGTCGGCCAAAGCAGGGGTGATCGGCCTGACCCGCGCGGTGGCGCGCGAAGTGGGCTCGCGCGGCATCACCGTAAACGCGGTCGCTCCCGGGTTCATCACCGTGGGGATGACCGAGCGGCTGCCATCCGAGGTGGCGGCGCGCTACCTGGACCAGATCCCGCTGGGCCGGCCGGGCACCGGCGACGACGTCGCGGCAGCCGTGGTCTTCCTCGCCTCGGACGAGGCGGCGTATATTACCGGGCAGGTGCTGAACGTCGATGGCGGGCTGATCATGCACTGAAGGCGCCGCAGGGTCAGGGCGGCGAGGTCACCTGAGGTGGAGGTGGTAGGGACGATGGCTTCGGTCTTTGAACGCGTCAGGACGAGGGTGGCGCATCAACTCGGCGTCGACGAGGAGACCATCACGCGCGAGTCCTCGTTCGTGGAGGATCTGGGCGCCGACTCGCTCGATGTGGTCGAGCTGGTGATGGCGCTGGAGGAAGAGTTCGAGATCGAGATCCCCGACGATCAGGCCGAGAAGATCGTCACGGTCGGCGACGCGGTGAAGTTCATCGAGAGTCACCAGAAGGAGTCGACGCAATAACGGCCTACGGCGCACCCACGCGCCTGCGGGTGGTCGTGACCGGCCTCGGTGTCGTCAGCCCCATCGGGACGGGCCTCGAGGCGTTCTGGGCGTCGCTCGTCCAGGGGAAATCCGGCGTCGACCGCATCACCGCGTTTGACCCCGAGGGAATGAGCACCCGGATCGCCGCCGAGGTGCGCGGCTTTGACCCCACCGACTACATGGATCGAAAGGAAGCGCGCCGGAACGACCGGTTCGTCCAGTTCGCCTACGCCGCGGCGCGGATGGCGCTGGAGGACGCGGGGTATGTGATCACGCCGGCGAACACGGGCCGCACCGGGGTGTTGATCGGCTCCGGCATCGGCGGGGCGGCGAGCTGGGAGGACGCGCATCGGACACTCATGCAGCGGGGCCCGGACCGTGTGTCGCCGTTCTTCATTCCCATGATCATCACCAACATGGCCAGCGGCGTGACCGCGATCCTGACCGGCGCCAAGGGGCCGAGTTCCTGCGTGGTGACGGCCTGCGCCACGGGCGCAAACGCGATCGGCGACGCGGCCCGGATGATCGAACGTGGTGAGGTCGACGCGATGCTGGCCGGCGGCAGCGAGGCCGCCGTCACACCACTGGCGCTGGCGGGATTCTGCTCGATGAAGGCCATGTCGACACGCAACGACGAGCCCCAGCGCGCCTCGCGGCCCTTCGATGCCATGCGGGACGGGTTCGTCATGGGCGAGGGCGCGGGCGTGGTGCTGCTGGAGGCCCTGGAGACGGCCGCATCGCGCGGCGCCAGGATCTACGCGGAGCTAACCGGCTACGGCGTGACCACCGACGCGTTCCACATCACGCAGCCGGATCCCGAAGGGGATGGCGCCTACCGGAGCATGGCGGCGGCGCTCGCGGACGCCGGCATCGCGCCTGAAGAGGTCGATTACATCAACGCGCATGGGACCAGCACGCCGTACAACGATCGGCTGGAGACGCTGGCGATCAAACGGCTCTTCCGGGACCATGCCCGGCGGGTGGCCGTCTCCTCCACCAAGTCCATGACGGGTCATCTCCTGGGCGCCGCCGGTGGTGTCGAGTTCATCGCCTGTGTCCTAGCCCTGGGCCACCAGATGATTCCGCCCACGATCAACTATGAGGTGCCGGATCCAGACTGCGATCTGGATTACGTCCCCAACGCGGCACGCCCGGCCCGGCTGCGGACGGTGATGTCCAACGCATTTGGGTTCGGCGGGCACAACGCCATCCTGGTCCTCCGCGCCCATGCGTAGGTCCTCGCGAAGCACGCCGCCCCCGGCCGCGCCGACCGCGGCGGACGAGACCGGCGCGGTCGGGGAAGTGCTCTCCCAGGAGCGGCTCGCGCACCTAGCGCAGCTGGAGGAGCGCCTGGGCGTCCGGTTCCGCGATCGGTCCATCCTCGACCTGGCGCTGCGGCACGGGTCGTTCAGCCACGAGCGAGGCCGGGATCCCCAGAAGAGCTACGAGCGGCTGGAGTTCCTGGGCGACGCCGTGCTGAGCCTGGTGGTCAGCGACGACCTCTACCGGCGCCACCCCGACATGGATGAGGGCGGCCTGGCCAAGCACCGGGCACGGCTGGTCAACGAGGCCGCGCTGGCCTCCGTGGCTCGCCGCCTGAATCTGGGCCGATACCTCCTCCTGGGGAAGGGCGAGGAGAAGGGGGGCGGCCGCCAGCGGCCGTCCATGCTGGCTGATGCGGTGGAAGCCGTGATCGGGGCCGTCTACATCGACTCGGGCTACGGGGTGGCGCACGCGGTCGTCAGCCGCTGGCTCGGTGAGCTGACCGAGGACCTGCAGCGGGCCGGGCATGACTTCAAGAGCCAGCTGCAGGAACGGCTCCAGCGGCGCGGCCAGATGCCTCGCTACCGGATCACCCAGGAGGAAGGACCGGATCACGCCAGGATCTTTGTCGCCGCTGTCGAGGCCGGAGGGCGGGCACTCGGCGAGGGCCGCGGAAAGAGCAAGAAGGAAGCGGAGCAGTCGGCCGCCGCCGAGGCGATCAGCCGTCTCGACAGGAGCAGTTGATGGAGCGGATCTGGGCTCCGTGGCGGATCGGCTACGTCGCGGGCCCCAGGGCACAAGGGTGCATCTTCTGCGAGACCGTCGCCGCCGGCGACGACCGCGCCGCCCTCGTGCTGCACCGGGCGGCCCTCGGGTACCTGATCCTCAACCGGTACCCCTACAACAGCGGGCACCTGATGGCCGTGCCCTACCGGCATGTGGCGCGGCTCGACCTGCTGACGGCCGAGGAGGCGGCGGCCGTGATGGGCCTGACGTCGCTGGCGGTGCAGGTCCTGGAACGGGCCATGGAGCCGCAGGGGTTCAACATCGGGTTTAATCTGGGCCGGGCCGCCGGCGCAGGGGTCGACGACCACCTGCACCTGCACATCGTGCCGCGGTGGGTGGGCGACACCAACTTCATGCCGGTTCTGGGCGATGTGAAGGTGCTGCCGCAGCACCTGGCCGAGACCTACGACCGTCTGGCCGAGGCCCTGGCCGCCACCGGCGCCGTCCCCGGCGGTTGACGGTCTTTTCAACCCTCGCCTACAATTGACGCGACGCACGGCGTCATGCCGCCGATGGGGCGGGAGGTGCGAGCGTGACGATCCGGGTGGACGAAGCAGACGATCCCGAACAGCTGGCCGCCTTTGAGGCGCGGCTGGCCGCCGGGGACCGCGTCGAGGCCGCCGAGTGGATGCCGGCCAAATACCGCTTTGAGTGCCTGCGCCTGATCCAGATGCACGCCAACTCGGAACTCATGGGCGCGCTCCCTGAGCGGGAATGGATTCCCCGCGCTCCGACGCTGGCCCGCAAGATGGCGCTGGTGGCCAAGGTCCAGGACGAGATCGGTCACGCGCAGCTCCTCTACCGGGTGGCGGAGGACCTGGGCAAGCCTCGCGCCCAGATGATCGAAGACCTGCTGGCGGGAGTCGCCAAGTTCCATAACGTGTTTCATTATCCGGCCGAGAGCTGGGCCGATGTGGCGGTCATCCAGGTCTTTGTGGACGGCGCGGCCATGCAGACGCAGGGCTCGCTCCGGTCGTGCTCCTATGCGCCCTACGCCCGGGTGCTGCGG
>JACQHU010000088.1 GCA_016198805.1 Armatimonadota bacterium | reverse complement strand
GACCTCGTCCAGCGGCACCTCGGTGCAGTATTCGAAGTACGCCGGCATCAGGCCGTCGGGGACCGACATCACCTTGCCGAACATCTCCGCGGGCGGCTCGGTGATGCCGATGTAGTTGCCCAGTGACTTGCTCATTTTCTCCACGCCGTCTGTGCCCGGCAGCAGGGGGGTCAACATCACCACCTGCGAGCTCTGGCCGACCTCCCGCTGCAGTTCACGCCCCATCAGATTGTTGAACTTCTGGTCCGTCCCGCCCAGTTCGACATCCGCCTGCAGGGCCACCGAATCGTAAGCCTGACACAGCGGGTAGAGCAGTTCGTGCAGGTGGATCGGGAGGCCGCCGCGCAGCCGCGTCGTGAAGTCGTCGCGTTCGAGGATCCGGGCGACGGTCGCGCGCGACGCCAGCCGGATGACGTCGGCGAACGTCATCGGGCTCAGCCACTGGCTGTTGAACACCACGCGGGTACGCTCGGGATCCAGGATCAGGCTGTACTGCTGGCGGTACGTCGCCGCGTTGCGCTCGATCTCCTCACGGGTCAGCATGGGGCGCGCCTGCTTCCTCCCCGTGGGATCGCCGATCATCGCCGTGAAATCGCCGATGACGATGATCGCTTCGTGCCCCAGGTCCTGAAACTGACGCAGTTTGCGCAGGACGATGGCAAATCCCAGGTGCAGATCCGGCGCCGAGGGATCCAGCCCGAGTTTGACCCGCAAAGGCCGGCGTTCGCGGAGTTTGGCCAACAGGTCTTCCTCCGAGATGATCTCGACCGCGCCGCGGCGCAGCCGCTCCAGTTGCCCTTCGGGTGGCAGAAATGACATGCTCAGGACTCCTCCGTGCTCCAGGTTCAGCAGATCCTACAAGTTCAGCGTGACCACCGTCGCGCCCTCGTCGCCTTCCCCGCGCTCGCCGATCCGGAACTGCTTCACGTGCGGATGGCCGCGGAGAAAGTCGTGCAGCGCCTTCCGCAGCCGGCCGGTGCCCTTCCCGTGGATCACCGTGACCTGCGGCAGATGCGCCCGCACGGCTTCGTCGAGGTAGTGGTCCACGCGGACCAGGGCGTCGTCCACCGTCTGCCCGCGCACATTGATCGATGCGGGAACGGTCGGGCTCTGCGGCACCTCTATCCGGTCGGCCGGCGCTGGAACCGCGGCCTCAGCCCGGCGCAGGGCGCTGCGGGGCACACGGGTGCGGACCGCCCCCACCTCGACCTCAACCTCATCGTGCGCGTCCGGCGCCCCGCGCACGATGCCCACCCGGCCCAGCGGGGCAACGAAGACCGCCTGTCCGGCCGCGACCGCTTCCACCGGCACGCCCGGGGACGGTGGCGGCTCGACCACAGGCAGGGCCTCCAGGACTTCGCGGAAGCGCTCGCGCGCCTGCCGCACGGCCGCTTCGCTCTTGCCCGCGCGCACCTCGGCCATGATCTCGTCCAGCCGGCGCCGCGCCTCGTCGATAATCGCTTCTGCGGCCCGGCGGGCCTCGGACAAGAGGCGCCGACGTTCGGCCCGGAGGCGGTCGGCCTCGGCCCTCCACCGGTGCTCGGCCTCTTCGGCCGCTTCCCGCGCCCTGGCGGCCTCGGCCAAATCGCGCTCAGCCGCCTGCCGGTCGTGGGTCAGGTCCTCCAGCACCCGCTCGATGGCCACCTGCTCAGGCGCCAGGTGGCCGCGCGCCTCGGTGACGACGGAGGGGTCCAGCCCCAGACGCTCCGCGATGATCAGCGCATTGCTGCGGCCGGGGAGCCCGATGCGCAGGCGGTAGGTGGGCTGCAGCGTGTCGGTGTCGAACTCGACCGACGCGTTCTCGACGCCCGGGACCACCGAGGCCAGCATCTTGAGTTCGTTGTAGTGCGTCGTCACCACCGTATGGACCCCGCGGCGGTGCAGCGTCTGGATGATCGCGCGGGCCAGCGCCACGCCCTCGGTCGGATCCGTGCCCGCGCCGACCTCGTCCAGCAGCACCAGCGCCGGCGGGGCCGCCACCCGCAGGATCTCAACGATGGCACCCATGTGCGACGAGAAGGTCGACAGGTTCTGCTCGATCGACTGCTCGTCGCCGACATCAGCGTGCACCTGGCTGAAGATCGGGACGCGGCTCCCGTCATCGGCCAGAATGTGCAGGCCCGCCTGCGCCATCAGCGCTAGCAGCCCAATGGTCTTGAGCGCGACGGTCTTGCCGCCGGTGTTGGGGCCGGTTACGACGAGCGTGGTGAACTCTCCGCCCAGGTCGGCGTCGATGGGGACGACAGCGTCCTCACCACGGGTCAACACCAGGAGCGGATGCCGGGCGCCGCGCAGTCCCACGATGCCGTCGGTCCCGACGGCAGGGGCCGTGGCCCGGAGCCGCGCGGCAAGAGCAGCTTTGGCGGCGGCTAGATCGATCTCGCCGATGGCGGCCCCGCTGTCGCGCAGCGCCGCCGCGTGCGCCCCGATGAGGCCCGACAGCCGGCGGAGAATGCGCAGGATCTCCTCGCGCTCGGCGGCCTCCAGTTCGCGGCGCCGGTTGCCCAGCGGCACCAGCGCCAGGGGTTCCATGAAGAGCGTGGCGCCGCTGGCGCTGGTGTCGTGGACGATACCCGGAAACTGGCCGCGATGCTCGGCCTTGACCGGCACGACGAACCGGTCGCCGCGCGTGGTCACCAGCGGTTCCTGCAGCAGCCGCGCCAGTGCCGAATCGTGCACCAGCGCGTCGAGGGAGGACCGCAGGCGGCGTTCGACCTCGCGCTGCTCGTCGCGGATCCGCCGCAGCGCCGGCGACGCATCGTCCTTGATGCGGCCCTGATCGTCCAGGGCGCGGCCAATCTCGGCCTCGATCTCCGGCAGCGGGTGGAGGCGTGCGGCGCGCTCGGCCAGACGCGGCGCGCGCCCGGCCCGGGCGCGCAGAAATGCGTGCAGGCGCCGGGTCACCTCCAGCGTCTGCGCCACCTCCAGCAGATCGGCCGCCTCGAGGCCGCCGCCCGCCGCCGCCCGCGCGGCCAGCGGCTCGAGGTCCCTGGCTCCGCGCACAGGGATCTCCCCCTCCGCCGACAGCGCGACGGCTTCGGTCGTGACCTCCAGCGCCTCGCGCACCAGGTCGGGATCGTCCGCCGGCAGGAGGGCGAACGCCCGGGTCTTTCCCATCGGCGTCACCGTCCGCTCCGCCAGCGCGGCGATGATCTTCGGAAACTCGAGCACGCGGAGTGTGCGCTCGTCGGCAGGCGATCTCATGCCGGGCCCTCGACCATATCGCGGGTCACGTGCTCCGCGGTCTCGCCGAGCACCGACAGGACCGCGGGCGCGATGTCGGTGATCGCCCTGACCGATCGAAAGGCGTCCCGCCCGGGGCCGATTGCCAGGGTGGGGACGGGGTTGACCGTGTGGGCCGTGGATCGGTCGTCCTCGATGTTGCCGTGATCGCTCGTCACCACCACGGTCAGGGCGCCGTCGAATTCCTCGAGTACCCCGGCCAGGCAGGCGTCGACCATCGCAACCACCGCGTCGGCGGTAAGCGCCGTGCGACCGTGGGCCGCGAGATCGGTCAGGAAGAACTCGAAGAACGTCAGGGCGTGATCTGCGCCGATCCGGACCAGGCGGCGCCCCGCCTCGCCCGGCGTGATGTCGGGAAGGTCGTAGCCCCACTGGCGCAGCCGGGCGTTGGTGAGATCGTGAAACACCGCCCGGCCCGCACGAAGATCGTCGAGCGACCGCAGCGGTACGCCCGCCGCCTGGGCCGCGTAGGTCACCGCCGCCATCTTCAGGCGCCGGTCAGCGATCGCCGCGAAGTACTCGGGGCTGTAGGCGTTGGCCAGCGCCACACGCCGGCCAGCCGCGCGCAGGCGGGCAAACAGGCTCCACCGTTCCAGCAGCCGCCTCAGGGCCTTGGTGGGATACGCGGTGACGTGCCGGCCGGCGAACGCCGGCGCGTTCAGGCCGCACAGCAGCGCGGTCTGGCCGGTCGCGCTCTGCGGGAGGCCCGGCACGCCCAGCGTCGCATCGGCGGGGACCAGCAGCGCCCCATCCTGCTCGATGGTCCCCCTCGCCACCAGCGGGCCGCCCAGGACCCGGCGGAGCGTGGGGGTCGCCGCGCGCGCGAACGGGTTGGTCGCCGGATCGTCGGGTCCGAGTCCGACCCCGTCGAGGAAGATGAGCAGGACAGACATGCTCCCATTATAGAGGAGCGCGAAACGGCCGCGAGAGCGCCGGATGGCCCTCAAGACCAAACCGCCACGGGTGGTCGGTGGCGACGGTGATCCCGATGCGCGGCCCGACGACGAGACGCCCGCTCCGCCGGCCGCCCTGGGCGATGTACAGCGGTGGGGTGGTCAGGTCTCGGCCGTTATGTTGCGGCCCCACGCGCATCGCGATGGCCAGCCGGCCGGGGCCCGAGGCCAGCCACTTGACCGGCACCCGTGCGCGGCCGCGGCGCATCAGGTGAATCCCTTCCAGCGGCTCGAGTGCGCGGAGCAGCACCGCTCCCGGACGGCCATGCGCTTCGGTCACGACGTTCAGACAGGAGTGCATGCCGTACGATGAGTAGACGTACGCCACCCCCGGGATGCCAAACATGATCTCGCTGCGCGGCGTGCGCCCGTAGGCGTGGCTGGCCGGGTCGTCCGCCCCCCGGTAGGCCTCGGTCTCGACGATGCGGCCCACCAGGCGGCCGGATGGCGTCTCGTGCACCAGGAGGTGGCCGATGAGCGCGCGGGCCACCAGCACGGTGTCGCGCGCGAAGAAGCGGCGCGGCAGCGGGCGGTGGGAGGTCACCTGCGGCGGCGCGATGTCCCCGTGGTGCGGCCCAGCGCCTCCATGAGTTTCGGCAGCGGCAGCGTGTTCAGGACGTCCTTCGCTTCAACCCATCCCCGCCGCGCCACGCTGACTCCCAGGGGCATGTTCCGGAGGTGCGCGGAGGTGTGGGCGTCGGTGCCGATAGCCAGGCGCACGCCGTGCTCCCTGGCCAGGCGCACCTGGGTGTCCTTGATATCCAGCCGCTCCGGCGACGCATTGATCTCCAGGGCCGTCGCGGTCCGGGCCGCGGCGTCGATGATCGCCTCCACGTCCACCTCGTAGGGATCCCGCTGGCCGAGCAGCCGGCCGGTCGGGTGGCCGAGGATATCCACGTGCTCGCTCTCCATGGCGCGGATGATCCGCCGGGTCATGGCCTCGCGGGTCATCTTGAAACGGGTGTGGACCGAGGCGATCACCACATCCAGGTCGGCCAGCACGTTCGCCGGATAGTCCAGCGACCCGTCGGCTAAGATGTCGCACTCGGTGCCCATGAGCACCGCGATGCCGAGCCGGTCGGAGGAGCGGCGGATGTGCGCGGCGTGCTCCCGCAGTTCGTCGACCTGCACGCCGCCGGCCATCTTCAACGACCGGGAATGGTCGGTGATGCAGATGTACTCATACCCCAGCGCCCGGGCGGATGTGGCCATGGCCTCGGCGCTTTCCGAGCCGTCGCTCCACTTCGTGTGCATGTGCAGGTCGCCACGGATATCCTTCAACTCGATGAGCGTCGGCAGCCGGCCGTCTGCGGCCGCCTCGATCTCCCCCTGGTCCTCCCGCAGTTCAGGCGGGATCCAGGGCACGCCGACCGCGCGGTACACGTCCGCTTCCGTCCGGCCGGCCACGCGCTTCCCGTCTTTGACCCGCCACACGCCGTACTCGTTGACCTTCAGGCCCTTGCGCACGGCCCGCTCCCGCAGCGCCACGTTGTGCTCTTTGCTGCCCGTGAAATACTGGAGCGCGGCGCCGTAGGCCGCCGGCTCGACGACGCGCATGTCGGCCTGGAGGCTGACCTCCAGCACCACGCTGGAGCGCGTCGGGCCATGCGACAGCACCTGCGCCACATGCGGGGCCCGCACGAAGGCCTCCATCACGTCGCCGGGCTTCCGGCTCGTGACCAGGATGTCGATGTCGCCGACGGTCTCTTTCATCCGGCGCAGGCTGCCGGCCACGTCGATCTCCTGCACGCCGGCGACCCCGCGCAGCCGCTCGACGAGTTCCCGCGCGACCGGCAGGACGACGCCCAGCGGCTGACGCCCGGCGCTCCGCCGGAGCATGGCGATGCCCTTGAGGATGTTCTCCTCGGTCTTCGCGCCCATCCGGGCAAGCTCGCGGATCTTGCCGGCTTTGGCCGCCGCTTCCAGCCCCTCGATGGTCGTGATGCCGAGTTTCTCATGGAGCAGCAGCGCCGTCTTGGGGCCGACTTCAGGCACGCTCATGAGCGCCGCCAGCCCGGGTGGCAGGGACGCGGCGAGTTCCTCATAGACCTTCATGGTGCCGGTCTTGAGGAACTCCTCGATTTTCTCCGCGGTGCCGGTGCCGATGCCCGGGATACCGGTCAGCTCACCCCGCGCGGCGATCTCGGCGATGTCCTCGGTGAGGGCCTCGATGGCCCGCGCGGCACGCCGGTAGGCGTTGATGCGGAAGATCATCTCGCCCTTGATCTCCAGCATGTCGGCGATCAGGGCGAACCGCTGGGCGATGGCGCGGTTCTGCATGGCTAGAACTTATGGTCGGGACCCACCGGCGGGAAGGGGATCGGGCTGGCCTGGCTCAACACCTGGATGCTGCGCCGCTGGGCGGTGGCCGCCAGTTTGGCGAACGACGATCGCTCCTGGATGTCGCGCATGATCGGCTCGCTGTAAGGCGACGCCAGGAGGATCCCCACCAGCGCCATGGCCGCCACCGACGCCTTGGCAGCGCCCATGAAGACGCCCAGGACCTGCGCCTGCATCGCGGGCCGCTTGGCGCCGGGGAGCACGCTGATGAGCAGCAGCAGGATGATGTACCCGACCAGGAACGTGAAGACGAAGCTGACCGTCCGCGCCCAGTCCCGCGTGAATTCCTCTGACCGGATCAGCGCCATGAGGAACCGCGTCAGCACCTCGCCAAACGACGGGAGCAGCGCGGCCGCCCCGATGTACGAGACGACGATCGCCAGGGCGCCAAGCAGCGAGGCGGCGGCGCCCTTGACCAGCCCCTGGAACACGAACCAGATCGCCATGGCGACGATCAGCCAGTCAAGCCATACCATGGTCCAGCCTCCTTTGCACGACCGTTCGCAAAGGACCGGTCCGGCGCCGAGCCCAGCACCTCATGTCCGGATCGTCACCGGCAGGCGCTCCGGCAGCGTCGCGTGGACGCGCCGGATGATCTCCTCCACCTCCTCGCCGGTGAGCGTCCGATCTGGCGCGCGCAGGGTCAGCGTGTAGGCTAGGTTGCGCATCCCCTCCTCCAGCGGCGGTCCCATGTACACATCAAAGAGTTCGACGCTCTCCAGCAGCGGTCCCACGCTTTCCCGCAGCGCCGCCTCTACCGCGGCATGGGGGAGCGACCGGGGCGCGACCACGGCGACGTCCCGCCGGACGGCGGGGAAGCGCGGGAGCCCGGCAAACCGCGGCTGGAGCACCGCGCGGCGCAGCAGTTCGTCCAGGTCGAGTTCGGCCACATAGGTCCGGCCGGGAAGCTCGAACCGCTCGGCGACCGCCGGGTGCAGCTCACCTGCCACGCCCAGGGCGGTGCCGTCGATGAAGAGCCGCCCGGCCCGGGCGGGGTGGAGCCAGCGCGGCCCGCCGGCCTCCACGGACAGGCTCCCCGCCCGGAGCTCGCCGACCAGCACCTCCAGCACCCCCTTCAAATGATAGAACAACACCTCCTGGCCGTCGTCGGAGGCGTTCCAGTCCCCGATCAGCCAGCGACCGCGCATGGCGACGGCAAGCGCGCGCTGCTCCTCGACCCCCCCGGCGCTGGCCCGGAAGATGGTGCCCATCTCGAAGAGGTGGACGGCCTGGCGGCGGCGGTTCACGTTGACCCGCGCCGCCTCCAGCACGCCGGGCAGCAGGCACGGCCGCAGGTGGGTGTGCTCGGCGGTGAGCGGGTTGGCCAGCGGGACGGCCTGACGCCACGGATCGTCGGCGTCCAGGTCGAGCCGCTCCAGCAGCCGGGGGTGAATGAGCGAGACGGTCATGGCCTCGGTCAGTCCGCTGCGGATCAACGCATCCCGGGCCGCCGACTCCGCTTCCAGCCTGGGAGGGCGGCGTCCCTGGTGCATCGCCTCCACGGGCATGGCTTCCGGAATCCGATCATAGCCGAAGTGTCTCGCGACCTCCTCGATCACATCCTCTTCACGCTCCAGGTCGCGGCGGCCCACCGGCGGGATGGCGCGGAGGATCTCTCCGTCGCGGGAGGTCTCGACGCCCAGGCGGGACAGGATCGCCACGACGTCGTCGGAGGGGACACGAACGCCCAGCACCCGCGGGATCCGGGCGAGCCGCAGGGTGATCGTCGGCCGGGGCGCCGGCGCCGGGTAGGCATCGATCGCCCCTCGCAGCACGCACCCGCCGGCTGCGCGCGCGATCAGGCGCGCGCAGCGCCGGGCGGCCCGCAGCACGCCCTCCGGATCGATGCCGCGCTCAAACCGGGCGCTGGCCTCCGTCCGCAGCCCCAGGCGCCGGCTGGTCCGCCGGACGCTCCACGGCGCGAACGACGCCGCCTCCAGCAGCACCGTCCTGGTGAACGGGTGAATTTCGGTCTCGGCGCCGCCCATGATGCCGGCCAGCGCCACCGGACGGCGGACATCGGCGATCAGCAGCATCGCCGGATCGAGGCTGCGCTGGATGCCGTCAAGCGTCACCAGTGCTTCCCCGGGGGCGGCGGGCCGGACCACGATCCGGTGGTCAGCCAGCGTCTCCAGATCGAAGGCATGGAGCGGGTGCCCCCACTCCAGCATGGCGTAGTTGGTGGCATCCACGACGTTGTTGATGGGACGGATCCCGGCCGCCTCCAGCCGGGACGCGATCTCTGGCGGCGACGGCCCGACGGTCACGTCGCTAATGACATGGGCCACGTACCGCGGGCACAGGACGGGATCCACGATCTCCACCGCGCCCCGCTCATGGCACGGCGGATCGGTCTCCTCCAGGGTATCGACAGGCAGGCGCACCTGGCGCCGGCGCCACGCGGCCAGCTCGCGCGCGATCCCGATCAGGCTGAGCAGGTCTGGCCGGTTCGACGCGATCTCCAGGTCGAAGATCACGTCGCCGTCTCCCCGCTCCCACGTCTCGACGCCGAGGCCAAGCATCGGCAACTGCTCAGCCAGGACCTCGGGCGGGTCCGTGATGTCAACGTACTCCTGCAGCCATGAGAGCAGCACGCGCATCGTTCGTTCCCGTCTCCAGTCGCTCAGATTCCGTGCGCACCCCTAGAACTGGTCGAGCATCCGCAGGTCGTTCTCCCAGAACAGCCGGATATCCGGGATGCCGTACCGGACCATGGCCGGCCGGTCGACCCCCAGCCCAAAGGCGAACGCCGTGTAGCGCTCCGGGTCGATGCCGGCCATCTCCAGCACCCGGGGATGGAACATGCCGCACCCGCCGAGTTCGAGCCACCGGTCCGCAAACGTCACGGCCAGTTCCGCGCTGGGCTCGGTGAAGGGGAAGTAGCTGGGTTGGAACCGCGTCCGCGTGCCGGCCCCGAACATCTCGCGCGCGAAGGTCGCCAGCACGCCCTTGAGGTCGGCGAAGGTGATGCCTTCGCCGACCATGAAGCCGTCGACCTGATGGAAGACCGGCATATGGGTGGCGTCCACCGTGTCGCGGCGGTAGCACCGGCCGCTGGTGACGAAGCGCATGGGCGGCGTGCGGCCGATCATGACCCGGACATCGACGGCCGTGGACTGGGTCCGCAGCAGCAGGTCGTCGGTGAGGTAAAAGGTGTCCTGCGTGTCGCGTGCCGGATGGTCGCGCGGCATGTTGAGCCGCTCGAAGTTGAACTCCTCGGTCTCCACCTCGGGGCCCTCGACGACCTCGAAGCCGAGGCCCATGAAGATGCGCTCCACTTCATCGAGCGTCCGCCGGAGGATGTGCCGGCGGCCCAGCGGCCCGCGGCGCCCGGGCAACGTGACGTCGATCCATTCGGCGTCCAGACGGCGGACGGAGGCGACCGCGGCCAGTTCCTGCTCGCGCGCCGCGATGGCCGCTTCCAGCCTGGTTCGTGCCTCATTGAGGCGCGCCCCCAGCGCCGCGCGCCGTGACGCATCGAGCGAGGGCAGCGTCTTCATCAACCCCGCCAGGCGGCCGCGCCGGCCCAGGATCTCGCGGCGCAGCGAGGCCAGAGCCTCCGGCGACTGTACCTGACGGAGCGCGGCGAGGGTGTCATGCACGATGCGATCGAGGTCGTCCGACATGGGCGCTCCCCTGGAAACATTGAAGCGCCTTCGCCCCAGGGGCGAAAGCGCCTCGCTTCCGCGACACCACCCTTCTTGACCGGGCCCGCAGCAGGACCCGGTCCTCTTCCCCAGGTATCGGTGGGGCCGCCCGGCCGGGTCTACCGGCGCCGCCAGAACGCCGGCGCGCCTTCGACCCGGCGGCTCAGGAGCGAATTCCCGGCGGTCGCGCTCGTGGGGGTTTGCAGTCTATGACCCCCACTCCCTGACCGCGCGCGGGATCTGCGCGCGGACGAGCCTATCGGCCGGTACTGCTCTCCGTCATCGCCTGCTCGCGATCAGTTGAGCGAAAACCACCCGCCCAGGAACGCGTACCGCACGCAGCGCCGGTATCCAAGGTACGCCCAGATCGATCCCGTGGCCTCAAACAACCGCCAGCACAACTCCGCGGACCAGCTCGGTCCCACCAATCTCCCCCTGTCGGCCTCGGCGTGCGTTCCGCGCCCGGGGCTGAAACCCGCCACAGATCAGCGTTTCAGGCGTCGCGTCGTGCGACGGCGCGAGTATAGCACACGCCGCGCGACCCTGGCAAGCAAGCGGCCTCAGGGGCAGCCGTTCCGAAACTCCTGCCTCAGGGGCGGACGGTTCCTGCGCGCCCCCGCCGCGCGACCTCATAGAGCAGCAGGGCCGCCGCCACCGCGACGTTGAGGGACTCGACGGGACCCAGCAGGGGAATGCGTACCCGGGTGCCCACCATCGCCCAGGCCGGTGATGGACCTGCGGCCTCGTTGCCCACCACGATGGCCAGCGGCGGCTCCACCGGCGCGTCGGTATAGAGCAGCGGGGCCGCGGGCTCGGCGACCAACACCCGGACGCCGCGAGCCGCCAGCGCCTCACGCAGCGCGGCGCCGGTCAGGGTGAGAATCGGCAGGGAGAAGGCCGCCCCCATGGTGGCACGCAGCACCTTCGGGTGAAACGGGTCTGCCGTGCCCTCGGTGACGGCCACGGCTGTCGCGCCCGCCGCCACCGCCGTGCGGATCATCGTGCCGATATTCCCGGGATCCTGAATGCGATCGGCGACCAGCAGGACCAGGTCAGCGGTCGCCAGCACCGCGGCGTCCGCAGGTCGAGGGCGCCGCGCCACTGCCACCAGGCCCTGGGTCGTGATCACCTGGCTGACCGCCTGCACCACGCGCGGAGCTGCCTCGACCACCCGCACGCCGGCGGCGCGCAAGCGTCCGGCGGCCGCCTGCGAGCGGGACGTCGCATCGTCCGCGACCAGCGCCGCCTCGATGGGCACGCCCGCCTCCAGGGCCGCCTCGACCAAGCGCGGGCCATCCAGCAGGATGCGTCCGTCCGGATCGGGACGCCGGTGGTCGGCCAGCCGCTTGAGGGTCTGGACCAGAGGGTGGCGCGTCGAGGCGATCACCGGCGGCTGCCGGCCGTCAGAGCGACGACTCGAGCCGGGTGAGCTGGCGGTTCTCCCCGACGACGACCAGGACGTCGCCGGTCTGCAGCGGCGTGTCGGGACCGGGGGAGATCAGCAGTTGCCCGTCGCGGCGGATCAGCAGCACGCTGACGCCAAAGCGGGCGCGCAGATCCAGCTGTCCCAGCGTCCGGCCGGCCAGCCGATCAGAGATACTCAATTCCTCGATGGAGAACGTGGGAGACACCTCCATGGTGTCCAGCACGCTGGGCGACGAGAGCTGATGCGCCACCCGTGCGCCCATGTCCCGCTCCGGGCGGACGACGATATCCGCCCCCACCTTCTCCAAGACCTTCGCATGCCGCTCGTCGCCCGCCTTGGCCACGATCTTCTTGCAGCCGAGTTCCTTCAAGACCACGGTGGTGAGGATGTTCTCCTCGATGTAGTTGCCGATGGCCACCACCACGGCGTCGAAGTTGGTGATCCCCACGCCCCGCAGGGCGTCGGGGTCGGTGGAATCCAGCTGGACAGCATGGGTTACCTCGTCGGCCACATGCCGCAGGGTTTCCTCGTCTTTGTCCACGGCCAGGACCTGATGGCCCAGCTGGCGGAGGGTCACTGCGACGCTTCTCCCAAACCGTCCCATGCCGATGACTGCAAACTCACTCATCGCCGTCTCCAGATGCTCCCCCGCCGCAGTGCGGGAGGATTCGCTCTCGCCCGCTATCCGATATAGAGCCGCTCCTCAGGATACCTGATGCGCGCCGGGCGTTCCCGTCGCGTCAGTCCAAACGCCAGCGTCAGCAGGCCCACCCGGCCGCTGAACATGGTTACCATAATGATAATCCGCCCTGCCGGCGAGAGCCCAGGCGTCAGCCCGGTGGACAGGCCCACAGTGCCGAACGCCGAGGTGATCTCGAACAGACTCGGCAGGAAGTCCGTCCCCTCGACGCGAGTGAGCACGACTGCCATGGTCACCACGAAGGCGACCGATGCCAGCGCGATGGTGACCGCCTTGTAGATGACGAACACCGGGAGCCGCCGCCGGAACAGCACCGGGTCGCCCGTGCCGCGGAGGGTGCTCAGGATGACGGCCAGCGGCGTGATGAACGTCGTGGTCTTGATGCCTCCCCCGGTGCCACCCGGGGACGCGCCGATGAACATCAGGGCCACGATGAGCATGAGGGTCGGCTGGGTCAGTTGGCCGACATCCAGGGTGGAAAACCCGGCGGTCCTCGGCGTGACCGCATGGAAGAAGGCCGCCAGCAGGCGCGCCGGGAGCGGCAGCCCGCCCAACGTCTGCTGGTTGGCGAACTCCAGCAGGACCATCAGCGCGGCGCCGGCGACGATCAGGCTGACCGTGGCCAGCAGGACCGTCTTCGAGTGCAGCGTGAGGCGCCGCGCCCTGAGGTCGAACAGGACCGCAAACCCCAACCCGCCCAAGATGACCAGCGACGCGACCGTCAGGGAGACCAGCGGATCGCCGACGTAGGCGGTCAGGCTCCTGAACCCGCCCATGAGATCAAACCCGGCGTTGTTGAAGGCCGAGATGCTGTGGAACACGCCCAGGTAGAGCGCGCGGCCGATGGGGACCTCCCGCAGCCAGCCCAGGGTGAGGACGGCCGCGCCGGCCGCCTCGACCCCCAGGGTCAGGAGCACCAGGCGCC
Source organism: Armatimonadota bacterium (assembly GCA_016198805.1). Lineage (GTDB taxonomy): Bacteria > Sysuimicrobiota > Sysuimicrobiia > Sysuimicrobiales > Humicultoraceae > JACQHU01. The sequence continues at coordinate 13,145 of JACQHU010000088.1, read as the reverse complement.
GGGTGAACCGCACGACGCCGCCCAATTGATAGAGGTTCTGGGCTTCGGTCAGGATGATGCGCTCGCGCAACCCGATCCGCCAGCCCAGGATCAGCGCCAGCAGGGCCCACGAGGTCATGTAGCCGAATCCGCCCATCTGGATGAGCGTCATGATGACCAGTTCGCCAAAGGTCGAATAATGGTCGGCGGTGTCGACCACTACCAGCCCGGTCACGCAGACGGCCGAGTTGGCGGTGAACAGGGCGGTCAGGAACGGGGTCCCCCGGCCGGATTCCGAGGCGATGGGCAGGCTCAGCAGGAAGCCCCCGACCAGGATGACAGTCGCGAAACCCAGGATAATAGTCTGCGCGGGCGTCAGCGCGATCCGGGCTGGCCACGCGCGGCGGGGCAAGACGATCTCACGCGCCATCTCCTAGAACGACTCCCTCGAGACGGTCGGGGCGTACGCCCTGGCAACCAGCCGGGGCGTGCCGTCCGGCTAGGAGTCTCGACGCTCCATCGCCCGCGCCACCAGAGCCTCGAAGGCCGCGCGATCGCGGACCGCGAGGTCAGCCAGCACCTTCCGGTTGACCGCAATCCCGGCCTTGCGCAGGTTGCCGATCAGCCGGCTGTACGAAAGGCCGCTCGACCGGGCCGCCGCGTTAATCCGGGCGACCCACAGGCGGCGGAACTGCCGCTTCCGGAGACGCCGGTCGGCCAGCGCCCGCGCCAGGGCGCGAACGACATACTGGTTGGCCAGTTTGTACCAGCGGCTCTTTGCGCCGCGAAACCCGCGCGCCAGCCGCAGGACCTTCTTGTGCCGCCGCCGGACTCCCACGCCGCGCTTGATGCGTGCCATTGCCGTCCCACCTTCCGAGAGTCGTAACCTGAAAAACGTCGAGTACGGCGCCCGCTCACAGGCGCCGTGGAACGGTCGTTCGGATCAGACGCCGGGCAACAACGCGCGCACCCGCGCCTCGTCGGCTGGATGCACCGGGACCCGCTGGCGCAGCGAGCGCTTCCGTTTGGGCCGCTTCTTGACCTTCAGGTGGCCGCTGTGCTGGCGCCCGCGCCGCAGCTTCCCCGACCCAGTGATGCTGATCCGCTTCGCTGTTCCCTGGTGCCGCTTGGCCTTCTTCACCTGATCGACTCCTGACCGATCTGGTCCTGCGCCCTTACCCCTTGCGGGGCGTCAGGATCATGATCATGTTGCGTCCTTCCAGCATCGGCATCCGCTCGACCACGCCCACGTCGGCCACTTGCTGGGCCAGCCGCTGCAGCAGCACCTCGCCGACCTTCGGGTGCGCCATCTCCCGTCCCCGAAACCACATGGCGACGCGCACCTTGTTGCCGTCTTTCAGAAACTCGTGAACCTGCCGGACCTTGACCTGGAAGTCGTGTTCGCCGATCTTCGGGCTCAACCGCATGCCCTTCGACTCTGCCGCCCGCATCTTCCGGTGGGCGTCGCGATCTCGCTTGGCCTGCTCGTACTTGTACCGCCCGAAGTCCATGATCTTGCACACGGGCGGATTCGCGGTCGGGGCGACCTCCACGAGATCCAGGGTGTGCTCCGCCGCCTTCGCGAGGGCCTCCCGAATCGGCAGAACACCGAGCTGCTCCCCGTTCGGCCCGATCAGGCGCACCTGATGCGCCCGGATCTGTTCGTTGATCCTCGTCTCTCGCTGGATGCCCTCTCACCCTCCCTCGCGGTCTGGATGCACGCATCGGGGCAGCGGCCCGGAAAGTAGAAAGGGGACGGCAGATGCCATCCCCGCGGTCAGCGCCGCGCCACAGAGACCCGAGACGCACCGGACACTCAGGGGCACTCGGGTGAGAAGCGGATGGCTTCTACTTTGGGGCCGCAACCTCGGCGGAGTATAGCACGGGGGCCAGAAAGCGTCAACGTGCAGAGGGGAACCGCGGTGGACGCACCGAACGAATGGTACGTATGAGACAGCAGCCGCTGGCATCCAGAGGACCGGGCGCGCTGGCCGTCATCGGCGCAGCGGTCCTGCACGGGATCGCGCACACGGGTCGGGCGACGCTGATGCTCCTCGACGCGCTCCGCTGGCTGGTGCGGGGCCGGCTGGAGGTTCGGCAGACGATCCTTCAGATGAACCGGATCGGCGTCGACTCGGTGCCGATCGTCCTGGTGACCGGCGCCTTCACGGGGATGACGCTCGCTCACCACACCGTCCGCCAGTTCATTGACTTCGGCGCGCAGGTCTTCATCGGGGGCCTGGTCACCCTGTCGATGGCCCGCGAGGCCGGCCCGGTCTTCACGGCCATCACGGTGGCCGGCCGGGTGGGCGCCGGCATGGCGGCCGAGATCGGCGCCATGGCTGTCACCGAGCAGATCGACGCCCTGCGCGTCCTGGCCACCGACCCTGTCCGGTATCTGGTACTCCCACGCCTGCTGGCCGCGGCGCTGGCGCTGCCGCTGCTCACCATGTTCGCCAACCTCGTGGGGGGCATCGGCGGGTTCGCAATCGCCACCGCCTACGGGGTGACCGAGGGCACGTTCATGGCGTCGGTCCAGCGGTTCCTCGTGCCGTACGATCTGATCGCGGGCCTGGTGAAGGCGTTCTTCTTCGGCGTGATCATCGCGGCGGTGGGGTGCTACCGCGGCCTCCACGCGGAAGGCGGGGCCGACGGGGTGGGACGCGGGGCGACCGGCGCCGTGGTCACCTCCCTCGTGCTGATCCTGGTCTGCAACTACTTTCTCAATCTCCTCTTCTTCTAGGAGCTGCGCCACCGGTGACCGCCCGCTCTGCCCCTGCTCCTCCCGACGCGCCGACCGGCGATGTGCCGGAGACGGTGGTCGTGGTGTCCGACCTGTGGAAGCGGTTCGGCGAGACCGTGGCGCTCGCCGGCGTGTCGCTTGTGGTCCGGCGCGGGGAGATCCAGGTGATCATGGGGCCGAGCGGGTGCGGGAAGAGCGTGCTCCTCAAGCATCTGGTCGGCCTGCTGCGGCCGGATCGCGGGGAGGTCCTGGTGTTCGGCCAGCCGGTGCACACCCTCGCTGTCCCCGACCTGGACGCGCTCCGGATCCGTATCGGCGTGGTCTTCCAGTCGGCGGCGCTCTTCGACTCTCTCTCGGTGGCGGAGAACGTGGCCTTCCCCCTCCGCCGGCATACAAGCCTCCCTGAGGCGGAGATCGCAGCCGGGGTCCGGGACATGCTGGCGGTGGTCGAGATGGACGGCACCGGGGCGTTGATGCCCGCCGCCCTCTCGGGCGGCATGCGCAAGCGGGTCGGGATCGCCCGGGCGCTGGCGCTCCGGCCGTCGCTGATCCTGTACGATGAACCCACGGCCGGTCTGGATCCGCTGACGGGGCGCACGGTGGACGACCTGATCCTCCGCCTGCGCAGGGAGATGGGCGTTACCTCGGTGGTGGTCACGCACGACCTCGTCAGCGCGTTTCTCCTGGCCGACCACCTCGGGGTGATGGACGCGGGGCAACTGATCGCGGCTGGCCGGCCCGATGAGATCCTGGCCTCCCCGCATCCGTTCGTCCAGCGGTTCCTGGCCACCCGGACGATGGAGGTCGCTCGCACATGACGCTGGAGACGAAGGCCGGGCTCATCACGGTACTGGGCATCGCCGCGGTGCTGGTGGCGGTCTTCTTCCTCCGCGGCGGGGTGACATTCCGGGAGCGCGGCTACCCCATCTACGTGATCGTGACCAATGCCACGGGCGTTACCGTGGGCGCCCCCGTCCAGATGGCGGGCATCGAGATCGGGCGCGTCCAGCGGCTGGATCTCACCGCCGAACGCAAGGCGCGCATCACGGTTCTGGTCCGGTATGACCGCAGTATCCCGACCGGCTCGCGCTTTGCCATCGCCACGTCGGGTCTGCTGGGCGACCGCTTCATCACCATCACCCCGGGGCCGACCGACGCCCCGCCGATCCCGCCCAACACCACGGTGATCGGCGCCGACCCCTTCACCGTCGAGCAACTGTTCGATCGCGTGGTGGCCGTGGCGCGACAGGCCGAGGACGCCCTGGCGAACATCAACCGCCTGATCGGCGACCCGCAGCTCGGGGCCGGCCTCAGCGAGGCGATCCGCAACGCCCGAGAGACGACCGTCGTGATGCGCCAGGTGGCTGAAAACGTGGAGCGGACGACACGGACCCTGGACCGGACGCTTGCCGGCGAGGTCCCGCAGATCGCCGGGCAACTCCGCGACATGGCGGCCGATCTGGCCGACGCCGCCCGGGAGGTCAGGACCCTGGCCCGCGACGTGGCCGGCGACGGGCAGACGTCGCGGCAGATCCGCGACACCGTGGGCGCGCTGCAGCGCGCATCCCAGGGCATGGACAAGATGGTCAGGGACCTTCAGGGCGTGATCAACGAGCCGCAGGTACGGGCGGTCCGCGCGTCGCTGGCCGAAGCCCAGACAGCCATCAGTGAGGCGCGGCAGGCGGTGGGTGAGGTCCGGCAGGGGGTGGGCGAGGCCCGGGCCGTCATTAAGCGGGCCGATCAGGTCGTGGATCGGGTCGGCCGGATCGTCCCCGAGCGGATCGAGTTGCCCGACCTCCGGACCAGCTACCGGCTGGAGTATGAGCTGTGGTATGGCGGCGGCCGGGTGGGGCACGACGTGATCTTCACGCTGCTCCCCGACGCCCCGCGCCGGTACATCTTTGCGTGGCGGGACCTCGGAGGAGCAAACCGGTTCGGCCTCCAGGTCGGGCAGCGGCTGGAGAATGCCCCAATGATCCTCCGGTACGGCCTCATCGACTCACAGCCGGGGGTCGGGCTCGACTACGGCATGGCGCCGGGGCCCGTCTACAGCGTGGACCTCTCGAACATCAACCAGCTGACGCTCAACGTCTACGCGCACTACTTCGCGCAGCGGGACTGGGGAATCTCGCTGCGAGCGACCAACCTGCTGCTCCAGCCCACGTTCGGCTTCGGCTACTTCCGCCGCTTCTGACCGCCCCGGCAGAAGGGCGGCGCCAGGCACAGAAAAAGAGAGCACCGCGTCTGCAGTGCTCCCAAGAAGAAGTGCGAATGCGTCCGCTACTTCTTCTTTCCCTTCTTGGCCTTCTTCGCCATTCGGTCCGCCCCCTCTCTGGAGCCGTCGTCCCGGGTGCGTGATTCACTCACCCGTCTTTGGTGCTACAGTATTCGCGATGCGTTGAAAATTTCCTGCTGCACATCGCGCATCACGCAAAATTTCTTTACCCAAACGCGTCGTCGTTCAGTCTTCCAGCGCGGCGCGGAAGGCGTCGACGACGGGCGGGACGTCGTCGGGCCTGATGTGCCGGTGGGTCACCAGCCGCAGGCGGTGCGGCCCGCTGACCCCAAAGATGACCCCGCGGGTGCGCAGGAGGTCCCGCAGGCGCCGCGCGTCACGCCCGTCGAGGTCGACGCGCACCATGTTTGTCTGGACGCGGGCCAGGTCGATGGACACGCCGGTTGTGCGTGTTCTCGACGACGACCAGACGCGCGGGCGGGTAGTGGACGTCCGGCGGGCGCAGCGCGGCCTCCAGCCGAGCCCCGCTGATGCATCCACCGGGGGCCTCTAGCGGCCGCGGCACCGTGCCGGCCACCGTGGCCAGGGCCTCCAGGGCGTTGACGGTCGGGGCCTCGTCGAAGACGTCGTCTCCGACTTCGGCCCGGGCCATCGCCTCCCGCATGGCCTCGGTCGGCTGCGTGACGGTGTCGCTGCGCAGGTCGATGGGGCGGCCGGCGAGCCTCGTGCCCCCGGGACTCGCCTCGACCCCTGGACGCTCAGTCTTCATGGGGCGCCCGGGAGGCAGCATACATGCCGATGCCCCTGCCGGCGACCGCCGAGCCGACATAGGCCATCAGGAAGAACAGGATGCCTTTCACCGCCAGGGTCCGCAGGGCGGCGTTCGCGTCGACCTGCGGACCCTCAACAGCAATCCGCCCCAGCACACCCGAGGCGGTCAGGTCCTGGTAAGCCAGAACAAACACCACACCCAGGAAGACGATGCCGAGCAGAAATACCCCAATCCCCAGCCACTTGGCCGGCGGATCGTCGTCAGGCCGTGCCATCTCTGCGGGCCGTGCCGTGTCCATCGTCTGCCTCCTCGGGGCCGGTGATGGAAGGATCGCCTACCCGCGCGCTCCGGCCAGCGCCGTCCCGCACGCACAGGTGCGGTCTGCCGGGATCGCGGCGACGAGCGCGGTGATCAGCTGGCGCAGCCGGTCCAGGTTGGCGCCGAAGATCCGTAACACCTCTTCGGCGGTCACCGGCGTCGCCCTGGGATCCCCCTCCACCCCTACGTCGTAGTCGGTGATCAGCGAGATGTTGACGTAGCACAGTTCCGCTTCGCGGGCCAGGACCGCCTCGGGGTACTGGGTCATGTTGATGACCTCCCATCCGGCGGAGCGGAACCAGCGGCTCTCGGACCGTGTGGAGAACCGCGGCCCCTGAATGACCACGACCGTCCCGGTGCGGTGGGCGGAGAGGCCGAGTCGCTGGATGACCGCCCAGGCCACCTCGCGTAGCTGCGGGCAGTAGGGATCCGCGAAGCTGATGTGCATCGTCTCGGGCCCATCGAAAAACGTCTCGCGCCGGCCGGTGGTCCGGTCAATTAGCTGGTCGCAGAGGACGAAGTCCCCCGGACGGATGTGGGGCTGGAGGCTGCCGGCCGCCGCGGGACCGAGGAGCCGTTTCACGCCCAGTTGCTTCATGGCCGCGAGGTTCGCCCGGTAGTTGATCATATGGGGTGGGAACTGGTGGCCCCGCCCATGCCTGGGTAGGAACGCCACCTTCCGGCCGGCGATCTCGCCAACCGTGATCATGTCGCTGGGCGCGCCGTAGGGGGTCTCGACGGTGATTTCCTCAGCGCCCTCCAGCAGCGAGTAGAACCCCGATCCCCCGAACACGCCGATCTCCGCTTCCGCCATGCCGCCTTGACCCCTTGTACGCGCCGGAACACAGATCGGCCCGGCGTCGCCGGGCCACCAGAGTCAGCGCAGAATTACCGCAGTGTGCCGGTGCTGGAATTCGGCGGCGGAGAAAGCGGCTCCTCCCCGTAGCCCGACTCATCCCGCGCGCCTGGGGCCCCAGAGCCCGTGACCCGCTCCGCGATGGCCGGCAGGACACGCGTGACGTCGTCATGGATCGTCACGGCGGCCCGCCTGTCGCAAGGCGTCGGCTCGCGGTTCACGATGATGAGTCGACCGCCGGCGTCCAGCGTCTCCTGGGGCAGGAACGCTGCCGGGGTCACCTGCAGGGACGACCCGGCGACGAGCATCACGTCGGCCTGGCGCGCCGCCTGCATCGCGGCCCACCACGCATCCTGCGGCAGGAGGTCTTCGAAGAGCACCACGTTGGGCTTCCACAGGCCCCCGCACCGCTCGCAGCGCGGCAGCGTCCCGGCCTCCAGGGCTGAGCGCACCACCTCGATCGGTCGGATCTCCCCGCAGCCGGTGCAGACAGCCTCGCGGAGGTTGCCGTGTAGTTCGATGACCGCCGCCGATCCGGCGGCATGATGGAGGCCGTCGACGTTCTGGGTGATCACCGCGAGCAGGACGCCGGAGCGCTCAAGGGCCGCCAGCGCATGGTGTGCCGGATTCGGCGCGGCCCGGCTCAAGCGGTCGAGCCGCTCACGGTAGAACCGGTAGAATCCTGCCGGGTCGCGGTCGAAGGCGGTGCGCGAGGCCACCCTCATCGGGTCGACCGACGCCCACAGGCCGCCGGGCGATCGGAAGTCCGGGAGCCCGGACCCGGTGCTCACCCCGGCACCGGTCATCGCGACGGCACGGCGGGCCGTCCGCAGCAAGGCGACTGCCGCGTCCACGCTCACGGAAGGTCGGCCAGGTAGCCGTCGGGGGTGAACTGCCAGCCGACCGCATGACCGATCTCGACGCCCGAGTGTCCCCGGACGGCGTCGACGACGGTCTCCGAGGCCAGCAGGCGTTCCAGGTGCAGGGTATTGGCGATCCGGATCATCCGGGCCGATGGCCCGTCCGACAGACCCAGGGTGTCCAGGGCGACCGCGATGGCCTCCCGGTCCGAGGACAGGGTCACCGGAATGAAGCCGCGCGACAGAAAGGTGCTGGTGATGGTGTTCAGGTAGGTGGTCCGGCGGTCGATGGCGTCCACCAGGCGTTGCGTCGTGAGGTCGGCGAGTCCGATTCCCTGGGCGTTGCCCTCCGAGGCGGGGGACAGCCGGAGCGCGACGATGCGGACGATGCGCGGAGAGGACGGCTCCGGAAAGCCCGGGATGCGCCACCGGCCGATGACATTGCGTCCATCCCGGTGCCGGAGTAGTTCTTGCCGATCACATCGACGGCTTCCATCTGGGTGGAGATCGGCGCACCCACGGCGTCTTCCGTGACCCCCAAGTGGGTGAGCACCCGGCGCTGCCCCTCGCTGGTCCCGCCGCCGTGGCTGCCCATGGCCGCCACGACCATGGGATCGGCGCCGCACCGGCGGAGGTGCGTGATGGTCCCTCGCAGGATCGGGACGATGTCCCGGATGCCCCGGCTGCCTGCCGTCACCGCGATCCGTTTCCCCCGGGCGCGGGCGCCCAGGTCCAGCCCGGCCAGGGCCTCCTGGACGGCGCGCTCGGGGTCGTCCACGCGCGGCCGCGGCAGCTCGCGCGTCACCGTGTACATGCGGGGAAACGCGGCTGTTACCACGCCCGCTCGAACAGCGCGCGCATTTCCTCGTAGGTCGTCGCCCGTGGATTCACCAGCACGTTCCCGCTCTTCATGGCGTCCTGGGCGAGAACCGGCAGCGACTCCAGCGTCACGCCCACGTCGCGCAGCCGCTCGGGGATGCCCAGGTCGCGGTTGAGCTGGCGCACGGCGTCGACGGCGACGGCCGCGGCGCCGCGGGGCGGCAGGCCGTCTGGGGCCTCCCCGAGCGCAGCGGCCACTGCCGGAAAGGTCTCCAGACAGCCCGGCAGATTCCAGTCCATCACGTACGGCAGCAGCAGCGCGTTGGCGAGGCCGTGCGGGACGTCGAAGTGGGCGCCGACCGGGTGCGACATCGCATGGACGTTCCCCAGGCGCGTCCTGGTAAACGCCATGGCCGCCATCGTGCTGGCCAGCAGCATCTGGGCGCGGGCGTCCAGGTCGCGACCGTTGGCGTAGGCGCGGCGCAGGTTCCGGCCGATCAGCCTGATCGCGTCCAGCGCCAGGGCCTTCGCGATCGGATGGTAGGTCGTATTGGTGTAGCACTCGACGGCGTGCGTCAGCGCGTCCATGCCGGTCGCGGCAGTCAGCGCCTGGGGCATGCTGACGGTCAGGTCGGGATCACACACCGCGGCCCGCGGCAGCAGGTGGGAACTGCCGATCGGCATCTTGAACTTGCGCTGCCGGTCGGTGATCACCGAAAAGATCGTCACCTCGCTGCCCGTGCCGGCCGTGGTCGGCACGCAGACCAGCGGTGCTGTAGGGCCGGGCACCTTTCCGACCCCTTCGTAGGCGCCGATTCGTCCGGGGTGGACCGCGAGCAGCGCCACGGCCTTCCCGACGTCCATCGCGCTCCCGCCTCCCACCGCCAGGATCCACTGTGCGCCGCTGCGTCGATAGGCCTCCGTCGCGCGCTCGACCGTCTCGACGCTGGGGTTGGGCTCGACGTCGGCCACGATCTCAGTGCGGCGTCCCGTCGCCTGCACCTGGGCTGCGACCTTCTCGAGGATGCCCGCGGCCGCAATCCCCGGATCGGAAACCACCAGGAGGCGCTCGCCAAACGGCGCCACGACCTCCGGGAGGCGGGCCAGGCTGCCTGGTCCGAACACCACATCGGTGGGGACCTGAAACGTAAACGTCTGTGGGACCACGGCCGGCTCCTTTGCGCGGTGTGGACTCGATCGGAAAGACGCTGTGCTGGAGTTCGCGCCGGTCCTCGGCTATTCCCTGCCGCCTGCAGACCCCTCGTCGCTGCGCTGGCGGCGCAGGCGGGCGATGTACAGCCGGGCCGCAGCCTCCATCGAGGCCGCCCGCGCCGCGGCTTCGGCGGCGTCGCCAATGCGCCAGCGGTCGGCGGCGGCATACTCGGCATCCTCGGCGAGTTCCTGCGGCGGCGGGGCCCGGCGCACGAAGGCCATCGCGCCGGCGGCCAGGCGCCCGAGATGATACTCGATGGCCGGGATCCGGCGCAGCGCCACTTCGGCGACGAAGGCCGCGAGCGCGCCAGCCCCCAGCAGGGGCCAGGTTGCCAGCGGCCGCCGCTCGGGCGCACTCGGCGGCGCGAGCGCCTCGGCGGGCGTTGCGATCACGCGCGCGCCGGCCGCCTCGATCAGGTGCGAGATCAGCGCCCGGTTGAGGCCGACCTGCCGGAGCTCGGGGGAATACGGCACGGCAAGCGGCAGCGCGGCGCGACCGACGACCTGCCCCCCTTCCACGGCCACGACAGTGACCATGTAGGCTCCGGCCGGCGGAAGCGGCGTCGTGGCCTCGTACCAGCCCGGGCGCGTCTGCTCCAGGACCAGCCGTCCCGCCTCGCCGCTTTCGCCGACCACGGTGGCGCGGGCGTCCCAGGCCACGATCGGCGATCCGTCGGCCGCGCGCGCGTCGAGGACGATGCGCACCTGCTCGGGATCGGCATCCACATAAGCATCCAGCGGCCCGGTCTGCCGGCTCATCGTCCACCGGACGACCTGCGACCAGAACCGGGCAGCCTGCGACCAGCCGGTCCACTCCGCGGTCCAGCGGAGGCGGGCATCGGTGGTCACGGCGGCCGCGCGGCCGAGACCGAACGTCCACGAGGCCAGGATGGGATCCTCCTGATGCGACTGCAGCGCCACCTCGGCCGCGGGCTTGGGCGCCGTGGCCAGATAGCCGCGCAGTGGGGGAAGCGCCTCGAGGTCGCCCAGGATCGCCGGCGCGCCGACGATGCGGGGTGTGAAGCGCTCTTCGATCACGTACGCCCTCGTCGCCAGCATCGCCTCCGCGGTCAGGATCTGGGGAATGCTGTAGAGGTCGCGGGCTATGTACGCCCGGCCCCGCCCCCACCCCGCGATGTTCCGCATGATCTCCACGTCGGCGTCGCGACCGATCGCCACAGTGCTGATGGTCATCCGGTCCTCGGCCATGGTCCCGGCCAGCCCGCGGAAGTCCCCGGGATCGGTCTGGCCATCGGAGAGCACGATGACGTGCTTCACCTTGGCCTCGGCGCGCCGCAGCGCATCGCGGGCCGCGACCAGCGCCGGGTAGAGGTTGGTGCCCCCGCCGGCCTTGATGCGGCTGACGGCCTCAAGAATGCGGGCCCGCTGCGCGGCGGGCGTCAGCGGCACGAGCCACCGGGGTACCTGGTCGAACGCGATGACGCCCACCAGGTCCCGCTCGCCCAACAGATCGATCACTGACTGGGCCGTCTCCTTTGCCAGTTCCACCTTGGCGAGTTCCGTGCCGAAGCTCCCCATGCTCCCGGATGCGTCGAGGACCAGGACGATGGCCATCGACGGGATGGCCAGGCGGTGGCGCACGTCCATGCTGACCGGCAGGGCGTCTTCCAGAGGGGTGCCGGCGTATCCGCCGATCCCAAAGCTGCGGCTGCCTCCGACTGCGACCAGTCCGCCGCCGCCGAGCCGGACATAATCCCGCAGCGCCGCCTGCTGCTGCGGGCTGAGCAGATAGGCCGGCACGTCGTCGAGCACCACCGCAGCCGTGCCCTGATACGCCGCAGGGGATGATGGGAGTTCCGTCGGCTGCACGCGCCGCACCACCAGCCCCTGGACCTCCAGAGCCTGGGCCAGCGGCGCGGGCGGGGTGCCCACGTAGAGCACGAACGGGCGCCCCTGGACGAACGCCAGTGCAAACGCCCGGTTGTTGCCGGCCTCGCCGTCCGGCGTCGCCTCGATCGACGCCTCCACCCGGAGCAGGCCGGGCTGGATGGCCACCGGCTCAAGATCGACATAGGTGCGACCCGGGCGCAGCGTTACCTCGCGCCCCAGCAGCAGGACCCCGTTGGCCCGAACGCGCAGGTGTCCCTCGGCCGCTGCGGTTGCGCGGAGGGTCACGGTGACTGGCAGGCGCTCGCCGATGGAGACCACGGCCGGCATCGACACGTCTTCCACCATCACTTCAGGACCGGGGGGTGATGCCACAGGCACCACGGTCAGTTCGATGCCACGGCTGCGGACCGCCGCCAGCGCTGCGTCCAGATTTCCCGCGGTGGCCTGTCCGTCGGTGAGCAACACGATCCGGCCCCCGCGGCCTTCGGGCAGCGCCGCCAGTGACCGCTCGATGGCCCTGGCGATATTCGTGCCGTCGGACCGCGGCCGGGTCACCAGCGCCAGCCTGGGCTGCGAGGTCAGGCTCTCCTCCAGCGCGGCCTCGGCGCCGAACGTGACCAGCCCCACACGATGCGCCGGACCGGTGCGGGCCCGGACTTCGTCCAGGAAGCCGCGCAGCAGGCGCGCACCATCGGGCCCCATGCTGTCCGAGCGATCGGCGGCAAAGACAACAGCGAGATCGGGCGCGGCCCGCGTGACTTCCAGGCCCGCGGCGCCGAGCACCAGCAGGCCGATCACGACCATCCGCAGCATCACGAGAAGACGCCGGGGACTGCGCCGCCGCAGCAGCAGCGCCAGCAGCGGGAGCCCAAGCAGGGCCAGCGCGACGGCGGGCGCCGTGAACCTGATCATCGGGCGCCCCCATCACGCTGCCGCACCGGCAGGGTGCGCGCCCACAACCACCATTCCCCGGCCAGGAGGAGGGCGGCAGCGCCGAGCAGCCAGGGGACCAGGCTGATCTGTGCCATCTGGGGCACCGACGGGGCCGCAGACGTCGAGGCCGGAGGATCCGGGTCCAGCGAGGACTCGTGGGCTTCCACCGTGGAGACAACCCACCGCCGCTCCCATCCTTCGGTGCGGAGATGATAGTCACCGATCCGATCCAACACCGGCAGGGCAAACGCACCGTCGCGTGCCTCGATGGTGACAGCGCCGCCATCGGGCCGGCGCAGGATGGCCTGCTTCCAGATCCCGGCGGGCACCAGCGGGGCCTCACCGAGCCGCGCCTGAGAACCCCCGCCCAGCCAGTCGATGGCGTTGGCCACCAGGACGGGAAACGCCGGGTGCAAGGGGAGATCCGACTGGGCCAGGTCGAAGGCCAGCACCAGGGCGCGCACGCCCCGGCCCTCGTACGCCCAGACAACCGGGACATCAGATTCGGCCAGCGCGATGCCACCCTGCGTCCGCAGCGCCAGCGCCGTGGCGATCCGCACCCCGCG